>JAZORS010000025.1:0-2762 GCA_045656725.1 Eubacteriales bacterium
CGGTCGGAGAATGATGCCGTCAAGCTTTTTTGTGGCGAGCTTGAGGTTTGTAATTTTGTTGTACTGCATCCACATATCGACGTCCTTCAGCTTGCGTAAAAGGATCGTTTTGTGGTCGAAATACTTGAAGGGAAGGAGCTCCGTGCTTTTCGTTTTTGCGAATTGTGAATTCATTTTCGCCCACAGCATATAACGCTGCATACCGTAGTACATCGTTCCGAGCGTTATTCTGAACGCGGAACGCTTTATCGGCTTCTTGACTGCGTCACGGGTGTTGTTCATATCGTTTACCGTGTTTTTCTGCTTTTTCATGTCGGTTCTCCTTTGCGTATTTTATTAATTTTCAAGCCCCTTCATCATAGCGACGAGGGCGTAGGATGCAAAGCCGTGGTCACGGCTTCCGTGTCTTTCGCGGTATTCCCAAAGGGTGCCGGTTGATTTTTCCATGTTGCCGAAAAGCTCCTTGATGTCCTTGAGAAGAATTTCGTATTTTTCAAGCTTTAAGAGCGCTTCAATTCGGAGATATGCGCCGATAAATGCGTTGATTTCCGCAATTTCGGGGTGGCTTTCGGTTCTTTCCGCACCGAAAACGTCAAAAACGAGGCGGCGGAGATATGAATATTTATCTTCACCGAGATCGAAGCCGCCAAAGAGGATAGCGTAATATTGACAAGCCTCCGAGCAATCATCGAGGCGTGAGAGCTTTCCGTTTTCGTCTCTTACCGAATGATCGAGGAATACTTTTCCGTTAAACGACTGCTTTAACGTTTCTGCCTGCACTTTTTTGCTCTTTGCGAGGAGATTTTCATCTCCGTAAAGCGTGTATGCGCATTCAAGAACCTTCGCATAGAGGAAGTTTGTGGGGTAATTGACGTCATGCGTCCATTTGTTTGCAACGCTCCATTCGACGAAATTCCAGGAGGGGAGCTTTTCGAGGAGTCCGTCCTCGTTTTCATATCTTTCATAGAATGCGAGAAGACCCTCAATTGATTTGCGGAACATCTCCTTGTCAGCGGACGGATTTCGGTTTTCGATATAGTCGCATATCTCGATGATATACCACATCGTCCATTGCGGGATGAATTTATGGCTGTCGGTCGGGTCGGAGGGGAAGCACATCGGCAGAACGCCCTCGGGATAATCACCGTCCGTATCCTCAAAGAGAAGGTAGTTCTCAAGGAACGCCTCCTCTGTTTTGCTGTTTCCGAGCAGATATTTCTCAACCTTTCCGGTGAAATAGGAGTCGCAAAGCCAGCCTGCACGCTCACGGGAGGGGCAATCGGTGTAGATATCAACGGCGTTATGCGCAAAGGTACGCACAGCTCCTCTGTAAACGGAGGCAAGTGCCTCGTCCTTGATATTCGGGATAGTGACGGACGACATATCGTGCGCATATTCAACTACGGAAAAGCCGTTAAGGGTAATGCTTCCGCTTGCCACGCAAACGATGGCGTATTTAAGAACGTAGGGCTCAAAGGTGGTAACGGTGCTTACTCCCTTTGCAACGATAAATTCTGCGGCATTGTGGCAATGCATATCGGTATAGGCGAATTTATCGCGCGAAGCATCCTCGGAAAAGCCGATAACGATCTCCGCTCTTTCGTCCGCTTCAACGTCGAGACTGATAAATCCGGTTTCAATGCGGTCAAGATCGATTATGGCGTAGGTGTTTTCCGCAAGGGTTATCGGGAAAGCACCCTCGCCCGCGGTCTTTTCCTGTCTTCTGCGCTGAACCCATTCGTATGGCTTATATCTGATCTCGTCATCCGAAAAGCAATCGGGGGCGGCGCATATTCTGTCCGAATAGAATTTTTTGTTGTAGGGAAGGGCTTCGTCAAATACAAGGCTTCCGTGTGAAGCGATCCCCGATGCAGCTCTTACGTCGTATTTCGGGTAATCAACGTAGCGCTCCATGAAACGTATATCTCTGTCGATGACCTCGACCTCGGCGCGGTCACGCTCGTCGGTGAGAGAGGATGCGAGAGAGAAGTCCCAAATCTCGCAGAAATGTCTTTGAGAGGAATATCTTTCGCTTGCGGTCACGTGGCAGGAGGGGAGATAGCCCTCAAAATCTCTGCCGGTGAAGGCAACAATGCTTCCGTTTTCGTCGGTCACCTCTGCGCAGAGGAAGGTATCGTGCTTGCAGGTTGTGAGCGAGTGGCAGTTATATCCGGCAACGAGTATTACGAGCTCACCGCCCGACGGAAGCTCGATATTATCGACGCGGGCGCAGTTCTTTGCGGTGCGCGCGGGACCGAAGGCGACGAATTTGCCGTTAAGATAGAGCTTATAAAAATAGTTTGCGGCTAATTTTACCGTGTAGCTTCCTTCTCCGAGGACCGTTTTAAACGAGGCAAAAACGTTCGGTTCGGAGCTTTTTCCCTTAACAAATATCGGTTTTGCGTGCGAAAACTCTTCTTTTTTGCTGAAAAAAGCTCGTTTTTCGTCGAATTTCGGCTCGTATTTTTCGCAAATTTCGACGTTTATTGTGTCATTTTCGGCTGCGGCATCGGTAAAGGTATCGACGATTGCCTGTGCGTAATCGCAAAGATTTTCGGGAGCGAGCGCAGTATTGAGAAGCTTGTATGCTTTCGGCTCAAAGGTGGACGTGAGATGATCGTAGAGTGCATCGAGATTTGCGCCGTCATAGTCTCCGACAGCGTTTTTGATAACCTCGTGGCACTGCTTTTGGTCCTTGCAAAACGAAAAATCGATAATTGCTTGCTTTTTCATGTTTTCTCCTTTAATTTACGGTGTTCCGT
>JAZORS010000026.1:0-8199 GCA_045656725.1 Eubacteriales bacterium
GTAATCGTTGGTTTTTCCGTCGCCCTTCGCGCCGAAATCCTCATAGTAAAGAATGGATATCATATGCTCGAACTTGTAATTCGCGCCGAATTTAAGCTCGTCCTTTGCGTAAAGGAGCTCGGAGATAAATTTATCCATTGCCTCTTCAAGCTTGTTGTCGTGAGCGCATTCAAGAACGAGCTGTGTTCCGTCAACGAAAACGCGGAATCCCGCGTCACCCGCTTCGCCAACGCCAACCTTTTTAAGCAAAATCGATTTGTCGGTCGCCTTATCGAAGGAAACTATATCGAGCCAAAGACCTGCTCTTGAATAAAGAGTAGACTGAATCAACATCGCCGCGTCTTCGTATGCCTTTGAATCGGTGTTAACGGCGATATTGTATCCCTTCATTTCTTCGCCGCCAACGGAAACGGAGCTTATCTTAAACTTCGTCTGGGGCTTTTCCTTCCACTGCTTAGCGAGAATGGTAACGTTGTCAAGCTCTTTGGTTTTTGAGGTATAGCCAATGTAATCCTCTATAAACTTTTCAAGCGTGTCTGCCGTTTCCTCGGGAGAACCGCCGATAATGATTATCTTATTTCCGATTGACTTGATAAGATAGCCCTCTTCGCCAAGGGTGTGCGGATCAACGTAGTAAGCATCGCCTCTCGTTGTAACCGTACCGACAAGCACCTCAATAATATTGTCGTCAGGTTCTGAGGTGAAATCAACGGATTCAACTTCGAGGTCAAGCTTGCCGAGGCCTGAAACGAATTTCGTAATCTGCTTCAAGGCGTCGGAGTTAAGGTCGCTTCCCGAAACTATGCGGAAAAGCACCTCTCCGTCCTCAATAAGTGTCATATCGGTGTTTTCAACGAGCGGAGCTTCAAGCTCCTCGCCGCAAACGTCGCAAATATAGTCCTCGTCATCATCGGTATGCTCATCGCATACGATGGGAACTTCGGTTTTACAGTTATCACATTTACCGTTTTTGTCTGCGTCAACGTGCTCGGTGCAGGGCTCGCCGCAAGCTGCAAGCGAGAACGTAAGCGCAAGCGAAAGCAGTAAAACGAAAATAAGCTTTAATTTTTTCATAATGTGCTGCCTTTCATTTTTTATGTATTGATTTTAGCACAGTTTACCTCCAAAATCAATGAATAAAATATTAAAACACGCGCAAACACTCATTTTTGTAGAAAACGAGTATTTGCGCGTATAAATTATATGCAAAATAAACAAACAAAAAACGTCATTTGCGCTGGGCTTAACTTCACGGATCACGTTTTTCAACACCCCTGAGCTCTGTGTTATCAAAGAATGGATAATTTACAACGTAAACCGTATATCCGTTTTGATCGTTATTTTTAACTTCTATAAACTGCGGCGGGGTGTAAGGGTTAACGTTTTCCTTTCCGTCAACGCAAACGGCGCCGTCTATATGTATATTCGGGTCGCTGATTCCGCGGTATGGGAATTCGGCGTTCGGATTGTAGCTGTTAACGTAAAGCAGGTTCAGTCCGTCAGTTTTTCCCTTGATAACAAGATTGTCGATAATTACGTTCGGGAAATAAGTGGTGTAGCCGAAATCGTGGTTCGCGCTGTATGCTCTGAACAGATGCTTCGGTATCTTTCCGTTCAAGCCGACGATTTCCGAATTTTTGAAGATAACCGTTCCTTTAAAGGTTGAGCCGTAATCCTCGCGCATAAGAATGACGCCTGCGCCGCCGTTGAAATAAAGAACAGAATCCTCTATAAGAAATTCACCGCCGCCGGTAAGACGTATCGTTGCAACCTCGCTTCCGTTGATTATTTTACCGTTGACAACACCGCAGTGCGCATCAAATCTTGTCAGGCGGCTGTGGTCGTAAACGAGGTTTTTGGAGTGGTTTGTTCCGGCAACTCCCCAGCACGGGTAGCCGCTTATATTAAGGGACTTCCTTCCCTGGCTGTCCGTTGCCCAGAAGTTTGACTGGTCGCAGTCCTTAAAAACAACGTCGTTTGAATTGTAAACGCTTATATCGTACGTTCCCGCGAGGTAATACGTTCTTCCCTGAAAGATGCAGTTAAGAACGTCAACGTTTGCGGTGGAATGCACGTTGATAAAGCCGTCGAATGCGTAGCCGAGGAAGGGAACTATGCTTCCGTCCGTGACCTTTTCTCCCGTTGCTTTATTGATAATTGAGCCCTTGCCCTTATCCGTGTAGCTGCCGTTATATTTATAACCCTCGGCAATTTCACCGGTGCTTGCGTTCATAGGCGTGCCCATCGGTATTTCGCCCGTTATCACGTGAACGATGTTTTTCAAGGTAGTATTGGCTCTTGTAACGAGTATACCGCGCTTTAAATAAGCGCTTCCGCCGCCGTAAACGTTCGTTCTGTTACCAAGCGACTCAACCGTCGCGTTTTCAACCGTGATGGGTTTCTCGTCAAGGCGTATAGCGGAGATCGAGGTAACGTTCGGATATTCAAAAAGCAAAGGCGTCGATGGGTCTATATCTCCGTTTTTGTGAACGTAGAGCACCTCGTGCTGAACGGAGCCGTCATTTTGGTTTCCGCCGTATCTGACGTAGACTCTGTGGTCGCTGTTATAAACGGTGAGCATAACGTCGCACTCAAAGCTTGTGCCGATGTTTTTCGTTCTGTAGGTTATTCCGCCGTTTATGTTAACCGCCGCGAGCTGAGCATGAGTCACGTGAATTGAATTCGAGCTTTTTATCTCAAAAACATGGGTGTTGCCAACGCTGTCCTCTTTGTTCGAATGAACGATATACCTATCGTCAAAAATGAATTTTGCTCCTTGCCAGTCGGTATCCGTTTCAATCGGAATGCTCTCGCATCTGTCGCCATCAACAGCGGTTGAGCTTATGAGGTAAACCGCCCCCGGTTTTCCAAAGACCTTCTGTCCGCCATTGTTTGCTTCTATATGCGCGGCTCTTATTGCTGCGTAATCGTTCGTTTTTCCGTCACCGACCGCGCCAAAATCCTCATAATAAATTTTGCTTATCGTGTATTTGAATGAATAATTTGCCTTGAAATCCGTTTTGTCCTTGGTGTGAAACTCTATTCTAACAAATTCTTCGATTGCCTCTTCGAGCCGGTTGTCGTGGGCGCACTCTATTATAAGGTCGTTGCCGTTCACAAAGGCGCGGAAGCCCTCGCTTCCCGCTTCTCCGATATTAACGTCCTTTATGATTATCGCTTTTTCCGTTTTTTTCTCAAAGGGAACTATATCAAGCCATATTCCCGCCCTTGAATAAAGGCTTGTCTGAATCAGCATTGCCGCGCGCTCGTATGGCTTGGTGTCGGAGGTCGCGGTGATACAGTATCCGCGGATATCCTCGCCGGTCACGGTCACCGAGGAGAGCTCAAATTCCGTTTGCGGAAGCTCGCGCCACATATCACCCGATATCACAACACGCTCAATAGACTCTGTATCCTTCGTGAATCCGATAAAATCCGTGAAGAATAAATTAAGCGCCTCGGCTGTTTTTTCGGCAGAGCCGCCGATTATGATTATCTTGTTGCCGATTGCCTTGATGGCGTAGCCGTTCTCGCCAAGCGTATGAGTGTCAAGACAGTAAGCGTCACCGCGTGTTGTAACACTACCTACAAGAACCTCGGTTACATCGTCGCTCGGTGTCGAGGAGTATTCAAGCGATTCAACCTCAAGCCCTATTTTTGCCATTCCGGACACGAATTTCGCTATATGCTTTCTTGAATCGGAATCAAGGTCAGCGCCCTCAACTATCCGAAATTTCACCTCGCCGTTTTCAATCAAAACAAGGTCGTTTGCGTCATTTGGGATTTCTGCTTCGCAAAGGTCGCATAAGCCGTCGCCGTTTTCGTCGGCGTGCTCACCGGTGCAATCAGCGGAGCAAGAGAAAAGGAAAATCGTTAAAACCGTAATCAAAAGCAAGACTTTGGCAAATCTTTTCATAAATTAAGCTCCTCACACTAAAAAGCAAAACTCCGTTTTCTGCTTTTCAGGCTTCATTTTTTTCGAGTATTATGCCCTCGGTTTCGGTGTTCTTAAAGAATTCACAGTCAAGGAGAGTGATTTCGTAGCCATTCTTTTCGTTGTTTATAACTTTTATGAACTGCGGGGGCGTGTAAACGTTTTCGTTAATTTTTCCGTCGGAGCAGATTCCGCCGGGAACGCTTATAGCAGGGTCGCCTACTCCGCGGTAGTAATAGGGCGAATTCGGATTGCTTGTGTAATTACCGGATAGATTTATTTTCGGTTGCGGATTCTCGATTTTGAGGTTATCAATCACGATATTCGGAAAATAAGTGGGATAACCAAACCAATGATTAGGGCTTGCGCAGTGAACGATGTTTTTCAGCTTTGAATTTTTGCCGGTATCCAGCACCTCGCAATCCTTAATCGTTATTGTTCCGTGCCAGGTTGAGCCGTAATCCTCACGTAAAGAAACGAGGCTGCTCATAAAGTTGTAGAATCTCGTACCCTCAATATGCATGTCACCGCCGCCGGTAAGTCGTAATGCGGCAATTTCCGAGTTGATTATTTTTCCGTTAACTATGCCCTCGTGAGCGTCAAATCTTGTCAGACGACAGCTGTCGTAGGTAACGTTTTTGCAGAAATTCGTTCCCGCAATGCCCCACCATTTTCCCATAGCGGGATAAAGGGGGAGAGATGGGGTGTCATTTGCAAAAAAGTTTGACTGAATGCAATTTTTAAAGGTTACGTTGTTGGCGATGTGTCCGAGAATATCGTAAGTGCCTTGCAGATAATAGATTCTTCCTTGGAAAGTGCAATTTTCTACAAGCAAGTTGCTGCAGTGGGAAAAAACGAGAAATCCGGCGCTGGCAAATCCGGCAAACGGCTTTAAAGAACTGTCTGTAACCTCGGTTTTGTCGGGCGCAAATACTTTTCCCGTATCCTTGTCGTATTTGTAACCGGGAATGATATTGCTGTCCTTGTCAACAACGGCAAATTTAGGAATCTCGCCGACGACCTTATGATTTAAGCCGCGCACCGTGGTGTTTGAGCGCTCTATCGATAAACCTCTCGAAAGATAAATGTTTTTGTTAAAGTTGTTCGTGCGGCTCGCAAGAGTGACAAAGTTTCCGTTTTCAACCGTAATCGGCTTTTCATCCGCTCTTATAGCGGTAATTGAGGTAAACTTATCGTAATCAAAAAGAAAAGGGGTGTTTGAATCTATATTTCCGTTTTCGTCAACAATAATAAGCTCTTGTTTAGGGTCGCCGTTATTCTGGTTGCCGCCGTAGCGGATAAACACCCTTTCGTCCTCGCACTCGACAATAAGCATTGCGGGATAGCCGAGATGCGTGTCAATTTTTTTGAGGTTATTATCCTTAACTCCGCCCCTATCAGAAAGCTCCTTGCAGATTTCTTCGGGAAGCGATATATGCTCGTAATCGCTCACTATTCTGAATGGGTGCGTGTTATGTCTTCTTTTATTGCCGGGCTCGTAATGAATGTCGGTGTTGTCAATAATGAAGGTAGCTCCGCAAAAATCCGTGTCGGTTTTTATAAGAATCGAGCTTGCAACACCGTCCTTTTCCGTGTCCCCGATGCGATAAGTGTCATTCGGGTCGGCTTTAACGGGAAGCCCGTTTTCGTTTGCATATTGGTGCGCCGCTTGAATGGCAAAAAAATCGTTCGTTATTCCGTCGCCTGCCGCACCGAAATCCTTGTAGGTGACAAATGCTCTTTCCATAGCATCATCCTCCACGCCTCAAATATTTGTGAAAGCATTAGCTTTCACGTTTTAATATAGCACACCCGTTTTCAAAAAGCAATACGTTTTTATATTTATTTCCGGAAATATTTTTTGCGTAAGCAAAACAAAGCCGCGGCACGAAATTAACGCGCCGCGGCTTTATGTATTCGTGTCTTACGAGGGATTTTTTGCTTTTTTATCTTTGATGTAAAGAATTAAAAAGAGGACTGTGGAAATTAAAACACAGGGAATGTTAACCCATGCTATCAGCTCCCAGTTAACAGAGGAAATAAGAGCCGCGTCAAATTCTCCAGATTCCGATTGCAGCTTTGTGAAAACGGCAACAATATCGAATATTACGGCGAAAAGCATAACAAGTCCGCCTGATATGCCGATAGCGAAGTTTGCCTTCGATTTCTTTCTTTTCATAACCGTCGGCATATCTCGGTTAAAGTCAATCACGGAAGATATATAAGCGGTAATTATACACAAAATGAGCGTGTCGGGAATCATATAGGTCGCATTGTAGCTCAGCGAATATAAAAGTGCCGCGTTATCGGGAATTGAAAGACCTGCCCAGACGGTTGCGCCGGATACCACGTGGCAAAGATAACGCAAAGCACCCGAAAAAAACGCGCCTAAAACAAGTGCTGTCGTTTGTTCCTTGAATGCCTTTCTGAAAATTCCCGCAAATCCGTAAACGATAAAGGCAAAAACGAAGTCAAGAAAAGCAACGGCTAAAACCGATTGCCAGGTTGTGACGTAGGAAAATGCTGAGAGTCCTATTATCATTTGAAGAAGGGAGCATGCGCCTGCGGAAAGCAAGCCCCATTTCACACCGCGCCTGTACGCAACGATAACAATGGGCATCATAGAGGCGAGAGTGATAGAGCCGCCCGTGGGGAAAGAACCGAGAGTGATAAGGGAAAGAATGGTTGAAAGAGCAACCATTATAGCGCATTCGGTCAGTGCGCTAACGTTCAGTTTTTTGTTTTTCATCTCGAAAAACTCCTTAAAATATAAAATACCGCACAGGACAGTCATCCGTGCGGTACGATAAGCTTAACTCAATCTCCCTACGACGGCATTATCCGTATCAGGTTAAAGGGTTCGGTTTGCACCGTCTCAGCCAAATTGGCACCCCTGATGAATATTCTGTTCGGTTCGAGGATATTATAGCCGAAAAAAAGCGCGTTGTCAAGTGGTAATTTTATTTTTCTGCCATAACGAGCAAAGTGCCGTCCTTTACCTCTATTTCGACGGGATGGGATTTGAATTTGTTTGATACCCCAAGTGGAAAATCCGGTGAGAGCGTAATGCCGTCAGTTTCATATTCCGCGCCCGTGATGGAAACGCCGCGTGCAACTCTGCCAAATGCGAAAACCGAGAAATATTTTCCTTCGTCACCCGCGATCCTGACCTTTTCGTTCTTAATGGCGAAAACATAGTCCGAATCCCCGATAAGTTCAGCACGCCCCCCATCGTCACGTATTTTAACAAGTAAACAATAGTTTGCAAATGTGTGGTCGGCTCTGCCGCCTGTGCCACCGTATATTTTAAAAGTGTCAAAACCGCGTTTTTTGCCTTCGAGATAGGCTAAATACATATCTGTTTCGTCCTTTTTTTCGGGAAAGCGCAGGCTTTCTATTCCTTTCGGTGGGGTTTTAATCGAGTCAAGGTCGCCAACAAGCAAGTCGGGCGCAAGACCGAACGAAAGGAGGGTGTCGTATCCGCCGTCAGCGGCTATCAGAAGGTCGCCCTCGGAAACAGTCGGTTTTGTTTTGAATCGGGATGCTCCCACTATATGACAAGCATTCATAATTTCCAAGCCTCACCGTGAATTTACTTTAACATTTCGTCTATTGCTTTTAATACTCCGAGCTTTCCGTATTCGTAGGAAAGACCGCCCTGCATAAATGCGGTATATGGCTCGCAAAGAGGTCCGTCACAGCTAAGCTCGTTGGTTGCCCCCGTAACGAAGGTGCCTGCCGCCATAATCTCGTCATGGGGATAGCCCGGCATCTCGCCCGGCTCAGGTATGCAATATGCTTCAACCGGCGAGCCCATTTGTATTCCTCGGCAGAATTTTATAAGGTTTTCGGGTGTTCCGAGGTCAACCGTTTGAACGATATCAGTTCTTTTTTCATCGTAGCTCGGATCGACGGAAAATCCCGTCAGTTCAAGCATTCTTGCGGCGAATGCCATGGATTTGAGCGTTGCCGCAACGGTTGCGGGCGCCATAAAAAATCCCTTGTAAAGCGTGGGGAGCTGATTGAAGTTAGCACCGAGTGATTTGCCTACGCAGGGAGCGGTAAAGCGCTCCGCAATATCCTCAATAACATCGCGCCGTCCGACGCAGTATCCGCCGCTGACAGCAAAGCCCGCACCGAGATTTTTCATCATAGAGCCAACGAAAACGTCAGCGCCAACGTCTGTCGGCTCTCTGTCCTCGGTGAACTCGCCGTAGCAGTTATCTACCATAATTACAGTGTCGGGGCTACATTCCTTTATAAGC
>JAZORS010000027.1:0-6214 GCA_045656725.1 Eubacteriales bacterium
ATGGCTACGATCCGACTTCAACACCGAAGGTTTTTGCAAGCTCGTCCGCGAAGACGACGTTACCCTTGGATTTTGACATCTTATCCTTTGCAAAATTGTACCAAGGGTGGCCGAATACCTTTTTGGGAAGCGGAAGGCCGAGCGCCATAAGGAAGATTGGCCAATAAATCGTATGGAAACGGAGAATGTCCTTGCCTATAATGTGAACGTCGCAAGGCCAGTTTTTCTTGAAAAGCTCGCTCTGCTCGTCAAAGGATTTATCGGGATCGTAGCCAAGCGCCGTTATATAGTTGGTAAGCGCGTCAAGCCAAACGTATACCACGTGCTTCGGGTCAAAACCAACGGGAATACCCCACGTAAACGAGGTTCTCGACACACAAAGGTCCTGAAGGCCGGCATTAAGGAAATTGTTAACCATTTCTTTTTTGCGGCTTTCGGGCTCGATAAATCCGGGGTTTTCCTCTATGTGCTTGATAAGCGCATCGGCATATTTTTTCATCTTGAAGAAATATGCTTCCTCCCTTGCCTGGCTGACCTCTCTTCCGCAGTCGGGGCACTTTCCGCCTGCCGCCTGCGTTTCGGTGAAGAAGGATTCGCAGGGCGTGCAATACCAGCCCTCGTAATATCCCTTGTATATATCGCCCTTATCATAGAATTTTTTAAATATTTTTTGGACGGTTTTCTCGTGATATTCTTCCGTCGTTCTTATGAATCTGTCGTATTTAACGTTAAGAAGATCCCATATATTCTGAATTTCAGACGCAACACCGTCAACGTACGCCTTCGGCGTAACTCCCGCCTCCTTGGCAAGATTTTCGATTTTCTGTCCGTGCTCGTCAGTTCCAGTGCAGAAATAGACGTCACGGCCTATGCGCCGCTGAAATCTTGCAAAGGCATCAGCCATAATAATCTCGTAAGTATTGCCGAAATGCGGCTTTCTTGACGCATACGCTATTGCTGTTGTTAAATAAAACTTTTCCATACCAATCTCCATTCTGCCGCCTTGGCGGCAGCACAAACATTTATTGTAATTTAAACGTGTTCGCTCGGCGAACAAAAACGGTTTGTTACCGTTTTTAGTTTAAATTTCGTGCGTGAACAGCAGATTTCACCCTACGTAAAATAAACCTTCACGCTAATCTCCATTCTGCATATACTGTTCGGGCGAATGAAACCCGAATTATGCTCTGAATACATATTTTACCATACTTACGCGCGAAATACAATATTTTTTAGAAAATAAAGCAAAAATTTTCATACGCGCCGCGCGCGATATAATATTGACAACAGGCAAAAAAGGTGATAAAATATATCGTAGCAAGATATAACTTCAAAGCGAGATGCGTTATGAGAGAAATTTTCCCGGGACTTATAGGCAACAGCGATACGAAATCGCGTTTATCCCGTTACGTTTTACGGGATACACTTCCGCACGCTCTTATGCTCGTCGGACAGTCCGGTTCGGGAAAGAAAACACTCGTGAGGGAGCTTTCCGCCGCGCTTAACTGCGAAAACAGACATTCGGGAAGCCACTCTTTGCCATGCCACGTCTGCAACACGTGCAGAAGAATAGAAAACGGGCTTTTTGCGGATATCCATTTCGTGAGGCGCGACCCGAAGAAAATGTCCGTCGGTGTTGATGAAATTCACGCATTAGAGGAGGACGTTGTTCTTTCCGCTACGGAATCGGACTATCGCATTTACGTAATAGAAGAGGCAAACAGAATGACACCGCAGGCGCAAAATGCGATTCTTAAAACTCTTGAAGAACCCCCTGCCGGTGTAATTATCATTCTTCTTGCCGAGGAAACCGATAAAATTCTCTCCACAGTCAAAAGCAGAGTGCAAACCGTAAATATGGAGAAATTTAACACGGCCGCCCTCAAAGAAGCGGTAACCTCTCTTTCCGAAAAGGCAAAAATTATGGCACAGCGCGAGCCGGAAAAGCTTTCCGGCATACTTATGACCTCCGGCGGAAGAATCGGCAGAGCGCTTGCTCTTGTTTCTGACGGACGCGCGGCTGAAATAATAACGGAGGGAAGAAAAAATACGCTTTCCTTTATTGCGGCGCTGGGACAGAATACCGCTTACTCTACCCTTTATTCAGCGGTTAAAGAGCTGCCGACATCAAGAGTGGAATTCACCGCGGCGCTCGAAGACATACTCTCTGCCCTAAGGGATCTTATTCTTCTTTATTACGACAAGGGCGCGCCGCTTACTTATTTTTCTTCAAAGGAAGAGGCTCTTTCGTTTTCGTTTAATACAAAGCGTTTGTTTTCAGTTTATGAGATAATAACCGAAACACTTGAAGATAATGCGAAAAATGCAAACATAAGTGCGCAAATTGCGAATCTTGCCGCAAGAATACGGCTAATATGAGAAAGGAAATAAAATGTCCGAGAATACGAATCAGGAACTCAATATAGAAAATGCACCGAGCGACGAGCTCGTTGAAATAGTTGGAATAAATTTCAGACCCGCGGGTAAAATCTATTATTTTTCTCCGGGAAAATTCAAGCTTGAAGGCGGCAAAAGAGTTATCGTTGAAACAGCGCGCGGCGTTGAGATAGGAACTGTTAAAATAGCGAACAAAAAAGTGCCCGTATCGGAAACGGTTTCTCCTCTTAAAGAAATTATGCGCCCCGCAACCAATGACGACCTTATAAGAGATGCAAAAAACCACGAGCTTGAAATGGAAGCGGCCATTATATGCAAAAAGAAAATAAAGGCGCACGGGCTCGAAATGAGTCTTGTTGCGGCTGAATACACCTTTGATAACTCAAAGCTTCTTTTCTATTTCACCTGCGAATCAAGAGTTGACTTCCGCGAGCTTGTAAAGGACCTTGCATCAACCTTCAGAACAAGAATTGAGCTCCGCCAGATAGGAATACGCGACGAGGCAAAAATAATGGGCGGCCTTGGTATATGCGGCAGAAAATTCTGCTGTGCGGGCTTCCTTACCGACTTCGTTCAGGTTTCCATTAAGATGGCAAAGGAACAGAATTTTTCTCTTAACTCCGCAAAGGTTTCGGGAGCTTGCGGCAGACTTATGTGCTGCTTGCGCTATGAGCACGAAACATATGAGGAGGCAATCAGAAACACTCCCTCCGTTGGTTCTTCCGTTAAAACGCAGGACGGCACGGGAACCGTTATTGAAACACGCCCCCTTGCCGCAGAAATAAAGGTGCGCCTTGATGACAGAGAAAAGGATGCCGAAAAGATATATAAAACCAAAGACGTCAAGGTTCTGCGCTACGAGCGCCCAAAAAAGGACAAAAATGACGATTCGGACAGCATACCGGAGGAATAAGCTTAAATATTACCGACTTCTTTCCGAAAAATTTGCTAAAACCACTTGATTTTTTCTATTTATATGTTAAAATGTTTATGTGACATAATTTTATATGGAGGTTTCCAAAGATGGCATACAAGATTACTGATGAGTGCATTTCTTGCGGTGCTTGCGCAGACGTTTGTCCTACCGGTTGCATTTCCGAAGGCGATGGCAAGTACGTTATCAACGCAGATGAATGCGTTAGCTGCGGTAGCTGCGCAGGCGCATGTCCTGTTGGCGCTCCCGTAGAGGAATAATCTATAAAACAGAAACCCATGCAAGAATTTTTTAAGAATATATTTACTGTTCGATAAAGATTCGTTATATTGCGCGGGCAAGGCCGAACGGTTTCCGTTCGGTCTTTCTGTTTTTATGAGTTTTAAAAGGAACTTAATATGCTTTTATACGAAAACGAACGTCTTGACGAGGTTAACGACTCCTTAAAACTTATTCAGAAAACAAACGGGCTGACATTTGGCACGGACGCATTGCTTCTTGCGGCGTACGTTACACCGAAATACAGTTGCGGAGCGGAATTCGGGGGCGGAACGGGCATTGTTTCCCTCCTGCTCCTTAAAAGAGGCAAAATAGACAAAATTGACGCTATTGAAGTGCAAGAGGATTTCGCGGATCTAATTAAAAGGAATGCGGAGCTGAACGGACTTTCCGAACGGCTGTCTTCTGTTTTTTCCGACGTAAGACATCATGCCCCGACCTCCGAATACGATATTATATTTACAAATCCGCCTTATATGAAATCAAGCAGCGGAAAAAGCAACGCAGACGAGGCGAAAAATATAGCAAGGCATGAAATTATGGGCGACATCGCTGATTTTCTTAAAGCCGCGAAAGTTACGCTTAAATACGGCGGCGATTTCGTTGCCGTTTACAGAACCGACCGCTTGACCGATATTATCGCGTCAATGAGAGAAAACGGTATAGAACCGAAAAGAATGACCTTTATTCTTGCGGATGCCGAGGCCGCGCCCACGATTTTCCTAGTAGAAGGGCGCCGAGGCGGAAAATGCGGATTAAAAATGACAAAGCCCCTTATAATTTACCGCGATAAAGCCCATAAACTTTACACGGATGATATGCAATACATAATGGATAACGGAATTTTTCCGAAGGACTTTTTGAAACGTTAGGAGAAAAACGTGACAGATACTAAAAACCGAGTTAACAAATCAACTCTTTATCTTGTCGGAACGCCGATAGGCAATCTTTCGGATATCTCCGAAAGAGCGAAAAAGGTGCTTTCCGAGGTTGATTTTATTGCCGCAGAGGATACGAGAGTTTCCCTTAAGCTCCTTAACTGCTACGGAATAAAAAACGAGCTTATGTGCTATTTTGAGCATAACAAAAAGTTAAGCGGCGAAAGAATACTCTCAAGACTTCTTTCGGGCGAATCCTGCGCTCTTATTACAGATTGCGGAATGCCCGCAATAAGCGACCCCGGAGAAGATATAGTTAAGCTTTGCAGAGAAAACGGGATAACCGTCAGCGTAATTCCCGGCCCATGCGCCGCAGTATCTGCGCTTGCGGCATCGGGGCTCCCAACGAGAAAATTCACCTTTGAGGGTTTTCTTCCCGCTAAAATCAATGAAAAAACGAAGGAGCTTGAAGCACTTTCGTCTGAATGGCGCACTATGATATTTTACGAAGCGCCCCACAAGCTTCTCTCTACCCTCTCGGCTATGAAAAAAGTGTTCGGCGGCGAGAGAAAAATTAGCCTTGCAAGAGAAATCACCAAGCTCAACGAGGAATTTATCAGAACGACACTTGAAGAAGCAGAGGCGCTTTTCACTGAAAAAGAGCCAAGAGGCGAGTTCGTTCTTATTGTTGAGGGTAAGGAAAACACCGGCTGCGACGAGTCGCTTCTTTCCATTTCGATACCCGAGCATATTGAGCTTTATATTTCCAAAGGACACGACAAAAGGGAAGCTATAAAGCTGGTTGCAAAAGACAGAGGCGTTTCAAAATCGGAAATTTACAAATATACTGTAAACGATTGACTGAAAAAATTTTTTCATTTAATATATTTATTTTAAACGCGAACACACTCATATGTTTTTATATTAATTAACAAAGAAAAAGCCAAGACCTCGGTCTTGGCTTTTTCGCTTTTGTCTTTTTTCTTTTACTATTATTTTCTGAAATATCTTTCAAGAAGACCTACGAAAGCTCTGCCGTGTCTTGCCTCATCGCAAAAATCTTGTATATGCTTCGAGCTTGAATAAAATGCAAAAGCATTAGCTCGAATTGAGTTGGAGAAAAGTTTACATAGAGTTTTTTGAAAAACGGCGATCTCAAAAAAATCATTGGTAATAGGATGATAAATATGACAAAAAAAGCAATGTGTTTCATTTCCCAATGGTATGCGGGAATTCTGATATGCCTTATGCTCGGCATCAAGTTGTTGGCGACAGATGAGGGTTTATTGTCTGTTACCAATGCAGACATAAATACAAAACAGATGTTCGGAAATATAGAGAAATGCTATTTATAGTCTAAATCATAACACTTTCGGCGCGAAAGATGTTTTCCCTTTCCTGTAATGAAAATATCCATAAAGAGCTTATTACATTTTTTAAATTGTGAAAAATTTCCTATTGACAAACAAAAAGAAATACGCTATAATCTAACAAGAGAAACGTTTCTCCAAAATCTTCAAACAGTTATACGGGGCTTATTTATGGAATCTTCCAAAAAACGACCGTAAAAGATATTACACAAAGGCTTAACGTTTCGCTAAGAACGTAAGCGGTAACATTTTCTATATTTCAATACTACCTTTTCCGTAACCTTATTTATGTAAGAAACATAACTTATAAATTTTTTTGAAAGGATATATAAAAATGGCAATAGCAAGAGACAAAT
>JAZORS010000028.1:0-5584 GCA_045656725.1 Eubacteriales bacterium
AGCCGTTTTTATCCGTGTTTAACCTACGGTTATAGTGTGAGTTCTAGCAAAGTGCTGACCTACGGGGATTGCATGCATTCCGTCCTTTTCAATAAAGCTGTAGCTGCTTCCCGAAAGGTCGGAAACGCCACACCAGGGCTCGATGCAAATGTAGGGCGCAGAATATTTGTGCCATACGACAAGGTTTTCAAATCCGTCGAATTCAACCTTTACACGTCTGTCGCTTACGTTGCTTCTCAAAGTCACGCTGTTGTTCTTGATTCCGCGGAAAACAAGAGCGTCAAGCGCAAAATCCTTGTCTTTAAGAACGAGGCGGTTGCTGTCGTTCATCATAAGCTTGGTATAATCGGTCAGAATATCTCCGTTAAGCGCATAAGCGTAGAGAGTTTCTTTTTCGGGGAAAACAAGCTCGTATGCCTCAATTCCCTCGGGACAAGCATACCCCTCGTGACATCCAAGGGTGCAATACATCGTCTTGCTGTCAAGGTTTTCGGCATCGTAAGTCACTTTAAGAGATGCGCCGTCAAGCTCGAATTTTACTCTGAAAGCAAATTCAAAGGGATACATTTTGCGCGTTTCATCATTTGCGCGGAGAATAAACGTAACAGCGGTGTCGCTTACACACTCAACCTCAAAATCCGAGGTCTTTGCAAAGCCGTGCTTGGGCATCTCGTAGCTCTTACCGTCAAACTCGTATCTGCCGTTTTTAAGTCCGCCGCAAATAGGGAACATAATAGGAGCGCACTGCGCCCAGAAAGCAGGGTCCTTCGACCACATATATTCTACGCCACAGCGCTCTATGCTCTGTATTTCAGCGCCCCTTTTTGCAATAGTTACACAAACTTCTGAATTCTTAATAGTTACCATAACTTTTCTGCCTTTCAAGCATTTTTTGTTTTTATCGTAATCAGTATATACCATTTTTTGTTTGAAAGCAAGCCGTTAAGCAAAAAATTTAAATATCAAGTTCAAGAAGAACAGGGCAGTGGTCGCTTCCCATATACTCGTTTAAAATTTCGGCTTTCGTGATTTTTGAATTAAGGGAGGCAGACGTTATAAAGTAGTCGATGCGCCACCCAACGTTCCGCTCTCTTGCTTTCATTCTGTAAGACCACCAGGAGTATTTAACCGTGTCGGGATAAAGGAAACGGAAAGTATCGGTAAATCCCGCGCCGAGAAGCTCCGTCATTTTACCTCGTTCTTCATCTGAAAAGCCGGGATTTCCAACGTTTGTCTTGGGGTTTTTGAGGTCAATTTCATTATGCGCAACGTTAAGGTCGCCGCAGTAAATAACCGATTTTTTCGCATCGAGCATAGAGAGGTAAGCCCTCATATCGTCCTCAAATGTCATTCTGTAATCAATTCGTTTCAGCCCGTCCTGCGCGTTCGGAACGTAGGCGCAAACGAAATAAAATTCGGGATATTCAAGCGTTATAACGCGCCCCTCGTCCGTATGCTTTCCGTCAATGCCGTAAACTGCGGAAATCGGCGCGTGCTTTGTAAAAACAGCCGTTCCTGAATAACCCTTTTTCTCTGCGCTGAACCAGAAAGCGTGATATCCCTCGGGTGAAAAATCCGCTTGCCCCTCTTGCATCTTCGTTTCTTGAAGGGCAAAGAAATCAGCGTCCATTTCACTAAATGCCTCAGCAAATCCCTTGCCGAGAATTGCCCTGAATCCGTTTACGTTCCACGAAACAAATCTCATAAATCAAGCTCCAAATAAGAAAAATTCGTTTTTTCATTATAACATAGAATCGTGTAGAATGCAAGTGCGTCAATGGGGAAGTTTTTGTTATATAACGCGTCACTTTTTTTCAAAAGCTGATATGTCCTACTTAGAACCTCCTCATGAGTCAAAAGATTAATTTGCTCAAGATTTTGATTTAGAGTGAAGTATCCTCTAAGCAGTGGATCAATTTGCTCATATTTTTCCTGTGCTTTTTCAAGGGAATTTGCAAAGCAATTATAACCATATTTGTTGACAAGATACGGAAGTCCCGCAACTGATAGAATATAATTGTAGTCAATGTAGTCGTGATTTTTTTCAAGACTTTTTTGAAATTTCTCCATTATCGGAATTAGTTCTTCCTCAGAAGCATAGATGGCATATCCACGAATGAAAAAGATCTTCATTACGAGTCTGCGACATTTTTTTAAGTTTTCATAATAAAACGCTTTCAAATCATATTCCGTTGCCGATGGATTGAGCAGTAAAATGCGAAGATGGTCAAAGCGTATTTCCCATATATGATTTTTAGAAACGACTTTATCGCATAGATAATCAATGTGCTCTTGTAAAAGTTTTATGTTATTTAGTTTGTCTAGAAGGGAAATGTATTCTGGAATCAGTAAGCAATCGGAGCACCTCTTAAAAGCACGATCTAATTCTGACAATAGAATATCATTCATTGAATTCTCTCCTATGACTTGTTTTGATAAATAAAGTATATCATAAAAATGCCAAAACTGCAATCCCTTTGTATCAGAATTGCGGTTTATTGCTTGCTGGATTTGAACTTTCGAATCTCAATCACGGCAAAGCCGTGTATATAATCAATTCCATGAGGAATTGATTATATACAAAACGAAGTTTTGTATAGACGCTCGTTCCTCGCTAATCCGTCGCTTCGCTCCTTACATCAAGCCGCGGGAAAGATGCACGCTAGCGCGCGATGATATACTCGCTTTGACGAGATATGCGCGTCAAAGCGGATGATATACCGACTTTGTCGGATGATATACCATTGCTTTCACAATGGATAAAAAATCCTCGGAATTTCTTCCGAGGATTTTTGGCGGAGAAGAAAGGATTTGAACCTTCGCGCCGGTTGCCCGACCTACACCCTTAGCAGGGGCGCCTCTTCACCACTTGAGTACTTCTCCGTGAATTTCTATCAATATTTTGTTCCTTGCCAAGATATTATAGCAAGTTTTTGACCGTTTGTCAATACCTTTTAAAAAGAAAATTAGCAAGTTTAAATTCGACGTTTTTGGGCAAAAAAATTAAGTAAAATCAAATTGTTGACAAGCATAAAATTCTGTGTTAAAATACCCTTGCGATTTACTTTTGAATTTTAGTTTTCCGGAAGAAAACAAGGTGAAATTATGATAAAAAAAGAACTTATAGAAGAAACTCGTTGCGAAAATTCTATGGCAGACGAGATTCTGCGCGTTGCCCTCGATATCGGGGCAGGAATTCTTCGCTCGGGCGGTGAGATAAACAGAGTTGAAGATACCGTTTCGAGAATATGCAAAGCGTACGGAGCAGAGCATATTGAGATTTTCGCCATAACCTCAGTTATTATGGCGGCGATTCGACTTAAAAACGGTGAATATTCGTCACAGGTCAGGCGTATAGATTCTGTTGCTATCAACCTTGGAACGCTTGAAGCCTATAATTCGGTATCAAGAAAAATCTGCAAAGAAACTCCGGAATTTTTCGAAGTGGACAAGCTTATCGCTGAGGCAAAAAGAAAAACTCCGTATTCAAAATGGGTTTGCGCCCTTGGCGGCTCTATTGCCGCTGCTGCATATGCAATTTTTTTTGGAGGTACGCTGCTTGATGCTGTTGCATCGGGTTTGATCGGACTTTTGATTTATCTTATAGACGCTCTTCCGATAAAGCAGGTAAACCGCCTTGCAAAAATTGTAATTCAGTCATTTGTTGCAGGCTTTCTTTCGATTTTAGCGGTGCGAATCGGGGTCGGAAACGACGTTGGTATTATAATGATAGGAACGGTAATGCTTCTGATTCCCGGAATTTTCTTCGGAACGGCGTTCCGTGATTTGCTCTGCGGAGATTTTCTTGCTGGCTCTCTTAAAACAGTGCAGTGCATTCTTGCGGCTCTTATGATTGCCGCTGGCTACCTTCTTGCGATATTCTTTATGGGAGGTGCAATGTAATGTGGACTCTTGGTTTTTTGGGCCAGTTCATAAGCGGCATTATTGGAACGCTTGGCTTTTCTCTTATGTTCCGTCTTGATAAAAGACATCTTCCTTTCGCAATGATAGGCGGCGGAATAACATTTTTCGTGTACTACGTTGTCTTTTATTTCACCGAAATGTTTTTCGCCTCTGCATTCTTTGCTTCGGCAGTTTCTGCAATTTTTGCGGAATTTATGTCAAGGGCGAGAAAAGCGCCGACCTTCGTTTTTATTCTGCCTTGCGGAATTTCCATAGTCCCCGGAGGCTCGCTTTACAGAACGATGCACAATCTGATTGCGGAAAATTTCGATCTCGTGTGGAAATATCTTGCCGAAACTCTAACAGTAACCCTCGGCATCGCAGGCGGACTTGCCGCAATATCTCTCGTTTTTAATATAATAAACGAGCTTAACTCGCATATAAAAGCGAAAAAGGCTAAAAAGAAAGCATAAAACTAACAAAAAAAGAGCAAACACGGTGGTGTTTGCTCTTTTTTATCTGTCAAGCTGAAGCCGAGATGCGTGTTTTCAACTTCTTTTTTGCAAAAATCAATATAAAATACGTCAAAAACAGCACAAGAAGAATGAAAAGGAATTTTCCTATTATAAAATATATTTCACCTAAGCGGTAGCTATCCGCATATTCTATAACGTAATTTATTAAATTTATTAGCTCTGTTATAAAATCCAAGGTAAAGCGTGAAAAAGATATGGCGAAAAGGGAAGCGTGCGCCGGAATAGTTAAATCGAAAATCTGTCCTTCGTCAAAAAGCGAGCATTTCACGCTGAGTTTTTTTATTCCTCTCTTGTATATCCTTTCGGAAATAAGAGCAAAGAGCATAATTTCAAGCGAATAAACCAGAAGGAAGAACAGTGCCTTGACGGAGGCAAATATAAGCGATTCAAAAAGGTCGTATCCCATCGTCGCATAATAAAGATAGTTATAAGGAAGAAGATGGATAAGCCGTGTCAATGTCAGGAGTATCGCCTTTAAAAATCTCTTGCCCGTCTTTGCTTTTCTATAAAAATAGAAGAGCAAAAATGCGGATAGAGTGGGAATAACTGCCCAAAGTGCCATTCGGAGAAACAGGGAAAGATAAAGCACCCATTCCGGCAGGGAGTATTTATAAAGCTCCGGTATATAGAATATTAGAAATTCTGTCAGAGATAAGGCGGCAAGGATAAGATAGGCTATCTTGCCGCAGCCGGTGTTTTTTTGAATGCTTTTGTTTTCCATTTTCAACCGCCTTTCGTATTCGTCTTATTTTAACACAGAAATGCGCCAATTTCAAGAGCTAACAAAAGTAAAATAATTAAGTCGGGAGCGTAAGCATGAAAAATCAAATTTTTTACAAGGCGGCAAGTGAGTCCGTGCGGTGTGAAATTTCAAACCTCGTTTTCAGAGAATGGGGAGAATTTACCTCAAGCGTAATAGGGAAAAGCATACTTGGGAAAAAAATAGAGGCGTTTTCCGTTGGGACGGGAAAAAGGAAAATTCTCGTGCTCGGAGCTTATCACGGAGCTGAATATATAACTGCAAGTGTCCTATACCTAATTATGAAGAAAATCCATGAAAATTTAACACGGGGTATAAAATGCTTTTCTGTTGAGCCTGAATTATTCAAACAAATATTTACATTTTGGATAGTTCCGTGCGTAAA
>JAZORS010000029.1:0-2871 GCA_045656725.1 Eubacteriales bacterium
CGTTTTCGGACAGTGCGCTATATAAGGAATGTGACTATGCGGTATCCGTCTTTTCAGACGACGACAATTATCCGGCGGAAGCGGTTTCTGCTCGTGTTGCGCATACCTGTATTATCGATGCTTTTATGATGGCGCTTGCAACAAAAAATTACGATAGCTTCGTTACTCACACTGAGGCGAGAAACGAAATACTTAAAAAAATTCGCTATCAGATTGACTAGGAGAAAAAATGAACACGCTTTTACCAACGCTTTATCAAATGATATTTCTTTTTGCTTTTATCTGTCTTGGTTTCGTTTTAACTAAGCTGAAATTTCTGCCGGAAAGTTCGGCACCTATCCTTTCAAAGCTTGAAAATATGATTTTTATCCCTGCGCTTATAATGGGAACTTTTATTAAAAGCTTCACACTCGAAAGCCTTTCGGTCGCATGGAAAGTACTATTATTCAGCTTCGTTTTAGAGCTTTTTATAATTCCTATTGTAATTTTGATTTCAAGACTTTGTGCAAAGGATAAATATACAAGAAACGTTTATACATACGGCTTAGCCTTTTCCAATTTCAGCTTTATGGGCAATGCCATCGTTGCAGCTCTTTTCCCATCGATTTTTACCGAATATATACTCTTTACTATTCCGCTTTGGAGTATTATTTATCTTTGGGGTGTGCCTTCGCTTCTGCTCGCAGAGGAGGGGCAGGGGAAACGTTCATTGGCTTCCCGCTTGAAGCCTTTTCTTAACCCAATGATAATTTGTACCTTTATCGGTATGATTATCGGTATCACGGGCATTGGCACTCTTGACCTTTCAGCTACTCCGGTTTTGAACGGTATCAGGGGAAGCATTCTTTCCGTTATCGATTCAGCGGGAAGCTGTATGTCTCCTGTTGCTATGCTTTTGACCGGTATCACGCTCGGAAGCATTGACCTGAAAAAAACACTTGGAAGAAAAAGCATATATGCGGTTTCCTTGATTCGTCTTTTGGCTATTCCGCTTGTGGCAGTTGCCGCATTTCTCCTGTTCCCGAACGTATCGGAGCTTTTAATCGTTTGCACAGTTTGTTCTTTGGCTATGCCTCTTGGTCTTGGAACTATCGTTATCCCCAGCGCATACGGCAAGGATACCTCAACAGCGGCGGGAATGACATTGATATCTCAGCTCTTATCGGTAGTAACTATTCCGGTTGTGTTTATGATTATGGATATTTTGTTGTTATAAAAACGTTTAATAAAAAATGGCGGAGAATTGGAGTGAACCCAAGGCAATAGACACGGAATAAAAAAACTTTTCGTAGAATAGCTCTAATTTGCTCTTAAAAGCTCGTTATTTCTTGAAACTGACATCGTTTCTCATACGGTGTCAGTTTTGTTTTTAGTTGAATGCGTTCGTAATTGTAAAAATGAATGTATTCACCAAGGAGGAGGCGAGCCTCCTCCTTGGTCGCCCGTGTGTAGCGATGAAGCCACTCGGATTTAAGCGTGCTGAAGAAATTTTCGGCGCAAGCATTATCTAATGGTGTTCCCGGACTTGACATTGACGGGGTTATGTGGTAAGATTTTGTTAGCTTAAAATACCCCTCTGAAGTGTATTGAAAGCCTTGGTCACTGTGGAGTTGCAGCTCTGCGGTGACCTCTCTTTTTGCAGCCTTAACCGTTTCGTAAACAAGGTTGTTATTATTTTCAGTTCCGACCTTGTACGCGACAACAAAATTGTCGTATAAACCTTTAATTACCGAAACATAAACGAACCCCTCTTTTGTTGATATGTAAGATATGTCCGTACACCATTTGAGGTTAGGACGTTCGGCATAAAAGTTGCGTTCAAGCAAGTTAGAATATCTGTGTAAGCTCTCACGGTTCTGAATCCATTTACGTTTTCTATGAGATTTAGAAAGCAAATTGTATTTATTCATTACACGAAGTACGGCTTTATGGTTCATTACAAGTCCAAATTCACGTAATAACCATATTTGAACACGGCGGTATCCGTACGTTTGTCGTGTTTTCTTTTGGCACTCTCGTATTAGTTCGCCTGTCTGCTTGTCTGGATCTTCTTTATCTGTTTTCTTCGTCCAAGCATAGTATCCGCTACGGGATACACCGAAGAAAACACACATATCTCGCACGTTATACTTATCTTTGAAACGATGAATTACTCTGTATTTTACACTTGCTTTCACTTCCTTTCCAATTCTCGAAGAAAATTTCGCAGAAGCTCGTTTTCCATTTCAAGACGCTTAACTTTTTGCTCTAACTCTTCTGGTTTATTTGTTGGGCGTCCGCGTTTCAGAGGTGCAATTTTACGCTTGTTTACCTCTGGTCTGCTTCCGCACCATGATTTTGCTGAATAGGCACTAATCTTAAATCTGCGTGCTATGCTTTCATAACTCTCTCCATTTTGATGAGCTTCTATTACTAATGCTTTGAAATTCTCAGGATATGCTGTTCTTCCTTTCTTGTTTCCCATGCAAAAAACCTCCTGCAGTAGATGTTTCTATTCTACTACAAGAGGTTTTTTATTTCAATGTCCGTTTTTGTGGGTTCAGTTCAAATCTCGAATTCTCTGCCGTTTTTTATTTATTTAATTTTCAGACGTGTTATTCTTTATAATTATTTCACCGTCAAGCGAATAGTCTGTGACGGCTTTTGAATTAATCGCGGAACTTATCAACCGAAGCGCTGCGGCTTTTTCAATGCCTGTTTGCTCGGAAACCGCATCTATACTGTCCGCACCGTTTTCAACGGCAGAAAAAATCATCAAGCTCAGCTTCGCTGACATCATGCTCTTATAATAAATAGGAACACAGTATGAAGAGAAAATGCAAAGAAGCGCGCATATTACGGCAGGGGCGTAATTTCCCGACAAAGCGAGCA
>JAZORS010000030.1:0-2796 GCA_045656725.1 Eubacteriales bacterium
GCATGTTTGCCGCGATAAAGTCCGCAAGCATACCGGGATTTTTGATGCTCTGTGCCTTCAGCTTCAGTTCGGAAGCGGGTGCGGGCAGGAATTCGGTGAGCGTTTCCATCAACGCGATGGCTTCTCTTACGTACGCCTGTCCCTTGGTGCTTACGTTTTCGGTGGAATTGATAGTCTTGCACAGCACGTCTGCCATAATGTAGTCTGCAAAGCCGCGCATGTTAAGTATCTGACAGCGGCAGAGACCTTCGGCTATAACGCGGGTTCCGCCGTCCGAGTTTTTGACGGTTTGTCTGATCTTCGCGAGAACGCCCACGGAGTAAAACGCTTCCTTGTCCTCCTCCGCGGCGGTGGGATTCTTCTGTGTCAGAAGTATAACGAAGGAATCGGTGGCAGCCGCAGCCGTAACTGCAGCGGAGCCGAGAGAGTCCTTGCATTCAAAATTGAGAGTTACGCCCGGGAACGCTACGACTCCTCGCAGGGGAACGACGGGCAGGGTGAAATTTTCGATCTTTTCGATGATAGCCATTTGAAATTACGTAAAAAACCTTTCTTTGTATCTGTTTCGCCGATTTTAGGCGCAAAACCGCATATTACATTACATTATAGCACAACTTTTTTGAAATTTCCATAGTTTTGCATATTTATTTACAATTTAATAATATAGCAAAGAAAAAAGCACGGACTGTGACCTGCGGACCGGGTTGGTATCATGAGATTGATACTCCGTCCGAATAGGTGACGCCGTGCGTTACGCTTGGAATTATAGCACGAAAAATGCGCTTTGTAAATTGTCAAAAAGGACGATTTTATTCGATTGAAATTGCGCTTTTTGTCGTTTTGAACGGTAAAAACTTGTCCTCATATATGGCAAAAGCCAGCAATATCAAAGGGTTGGTCGATTTGTGCATTTTTTCCATAAGAACGGCGCGAAAAAAACAGAAAAATATTTTTGCAAAAGGGGTTGACAAACGGAGAGAGACGTGGTATAATCTCCAAGGAAAAGAAGTAGGACGTTCTTCGTTCTCGCCCTGCCGCAAAGGTGAGCAGGTGCAGATAAGTTATCCGGGCTGAGCTCGGTTTGTCTGTGTGCGGGGGAAGAATTGCCTTTCCGCACTTTTTTGTGCGAAATTTTTGTTTGGAGGTGCATATTTATCAGCGCTAAAGAGAAAGACACTCTTGTCAATGAGGACATTCAGGAAAAGGAAATTCGCCTCGTAGGTGAGGAGGGCGAGCAGCTTGGTATCATGTCGAGCGCCCAGGCCCTTGAAATGGCTTACGAAAAGGGACTTGACCTGGTTATGATGGCAGCGAAGGCTACACCCCCTGTATGTCGCATTATGGATTTCGGAAAGTACCGCTTCGATAAGGAAAAGAGGGAAAAGGAAGCCAAGAAGAAGCAGCAGACGTCCGAGCTCAAAGAAGTTCAGCTCTCCTGCCGAATCGACGTTCACGATTTCGAAACCAAGGCAAATCACGCAAAGAAGTTCCTGTCTCAGGGCAACAAGGTAAGAGCCGTTGTTAAGTTCAGAGGACGTGAGATGAGCCACATGGAGATCGGACGCGAGATACTTGAACGCTTCGCCACCTATCTTGAGGAAGTGGGAACGGTTGACAAGAAGCCTGCAACGGAAGGACGATTCATGAGCATGATCGTGGTTCCGCTCAAGCCCGGTAAATAAGCACTTAAATATAGTTCATACTCGACCGCACCTTCGGTGCACAAGTCGGAATTGATAATAATTTCATTCGAAAAGGAGATATGAAAATGGGAAAGATCAAGACACATAAAGCATCCGCTAAGAGATTCTCGGTTACGGGAAGCGGAAAGGTTAAGCACAACCACAGCCAGCACCGTCATAACCTGGGCCTCAAGACTGCAAAGCGCAAGAGATTCCTTCGCGGCAGCTCTTATCTCAGCCCCGCTATGACAGCAAACATCAGAGCTCTTATCCAGAAGTAAGAGACGACCGTAAAGAGAACTTAGGAGGAAAGAAAAAATGGCAAGAATCAAGGGCGCGATGATGACGCGCAAGAGAAGAAATAAGATCCTGAAGGAAGCAAAGGGTTACTGGGGCGCAAAGAGCAAGCACTTTAAGATGGCTAAGCAGGCCGTAATGAAGAGCGGTAACTACGCTTTCGCCAGCCGTAAGATGAAGAAGAGAGATTTCAGAAGACTCTGGATCGCTCGTATCTCCGCTCAGGCAAAGGTTTGCGGCATGAACTATTCTACATTCATGCACGGCCTCAAGGTTGCAGGTATCGACCTCAACCGCAAGATGCTTTCTGAGCTGGCAGTGTCCGATAAGGAAGCTTTCGCAGCTCTCGCAGAAAAAGCTAAAGCTGCAAAATAATTAGAAAAAAACCCGGTTTTACCGGGTTTTTTCTTGAATTTGGAGAGGTTTTGAAATGCCTGTTAACATCAATTTTTTACCCGATATTATTACTTCAAGAGTCAATCCATTGCTTATAAAGGTGGGTAAATTGGAGGACAAAAAGCATCGTGATGCAGACGGAATTTTTCGTTTTGACGGCATCAAGCTCTTTTGTGAGGCAGTAAAATGCGGGGCTGAAATTGAATACGTTTTCGTGAGAGAAAGCGCAAAGGACAGAGTTCTTTCGAGTCTTGAGGGACACCCCGAAATTGCCGAAAATCTCGGCAATTCAGGGCAGTTTGTCTTGCTTGGCGACTCTGCTTTTGACAAAATTTCCCCCGAAAAATCCCCCGAAGGAATAATTTGCGTTGCAAAATATGTTGACAACTTCAAAAAAACTGATAAAATAGAAGGAAAAGAC
>JAZORS010000031.1:0-2157 GCA_045656725.1 Eubacteriales bacterium
ATTTAACTATCACCCCTACCATATCAACCGACTTATGAAGGCTCACACTAAAAAAACGCTTCATAATTATCTTATAGATTATCGCTTACATATGGCAAAAAACTACTTAAGAACAACCAATCTTAACGTTACTAAAATAGCGGAAAAAACAGGTTTTACATCCTATACATACTTTATCAAACTCTTTCGTGAACAAACGGGAATTTCACCGCTTCAATACAGAAAAACTCACAAAAATATTGGTTTTTAACAAAAAAATGCGCTGTATTTACAGCGCATTTTTTAATTTATAATATATTATTCCTCGCAAAGCTTTTCGCCGCAATTCTCGCACTCACCATCGCAAAGCTCAATATCGTTTATTGTTTCTCCGCAAGCGGGGCAAACGAGAGATTCGGGATCAAGAGAATCGTCAAAGCAGATCTTCTCGCCGCAAGAGGGACATTCAAGCTCATAATAGTCAGAGTCGTCATCATACTCATAATCTTCGTCTTCGTTGAGGTCGTCATAACCCTCTTCCTCATCCCCGTCAACGAGATAAAGTTCCTCTTCTACTGCTCCGAGGTCCTCGTCGATTTCCTCGATATACTCACGAAGCTCTTTGCACTCTTCCTGAAGTGCAGTAATGGTTGCGCTCATTTTGGAAATAAGGCCAAGCATTTCTCCGATAAGTCTTGCTTCCTTGGAATTCTTATCAAGCTCAAACCCTTCGTAAAGACCTTTAAGGTATGCTGCATTTTCGTTAATATTCATTTTTATTCTCCATTCTTTAATATTAAAAGAGGGCGCAGTGCGCCCTCATATTTGGTTAAGCTCTTTCGAGGTATTCGCCCGTTCTGGTATCAATTCTGAGGTTATCGCCCTCGTTGATGAAAATCGGAACCTTGATTACTGCGCCGGTTTCAAGAGTTGCGGGCTTGGTTACGTTAGTAGCTGTGTCACCACGAACGCCGGGCTCGGTTTCAACAACCTTAAGCTCAACAAATGTGGGGGGCTCAACAGAGAAAACGTTGCCCTTGAAGGAAGAAATACGGCAAACGGTATTTTCCTTTACAAACTTGAAGTTATCGCCAAGCTTGTCCTGGTTAAGAGGAATCTGCTCATAGGTTTCGGGATCCATGAAGTAGAAAAGCTCACCGTCGGTGTAAAGATATTCAAGATCACGACGCTCGATAACTGCGTTTTCAAATTTTGCGGTGGGGTTGAAGGATGCCTCACGGATAGCGCCCGTTACAACGTCCTTATACTTCGTTCTAACGAAAGCCGCACCCTTACCGGGTTTAACGTGCTGGAATTCAATTACCTGATAGACCTTTCCGTCCATCTCAAAAGTTACGCCATTTTTAAAATCGCCTGCTGTTAACATAATACATTTCCTTTTTAGCTAAAAATTTATAGGGCAAACTCAGCCAGCTACGACCGCACCCACACGAGCTGATGCTCATAATATACACAAATATTTTACAACATTTTATAAGATTTTGCAATAGGTTATATTAAATTTTTTTGAAAAATTCACTAGGTTTTTATAAAAATCAATAGATTTCTATAAGTTCTTTATCGGAATGGGTAAAATTATACACGCCACTCTCTTTTATTGCCACCATATCTTCAATTCGGCAACCGTATTTTCCGAAGAGATAAATACCCGGCTCAACGGTTAAAATCTCGTTTACTCGAAGCGTTCTTCCAAACGCTCTTGTTGAAAGTCCCGGCTTTTCGTGAATGAAAAGTCCAACCGAATGGCCAAGAGAATGGCCGAAAGCGCCTTTATATTCGGGATATGAATCAATAATATCACGGGCTACCTTGTCAGCCTCACCTGCATCAACGCCCTCGCGGAGAAAATCTAATGCCGCTGTCTGCGCTTTAAGAACTGTATTGTAAAGGTGTTTAATTTCTTCGTCCGCCTTGCCGATAACGATAGTTCTTGTCATGTCAGAGCAATATCCGTCAAATTTCGCACCAAAATCCATGGTAAGAAATCCGGGCTTGAGTTTACAGTTTCTCGGCGTTCCGTGCGGAAGCGAAGACGCATCACCAGAAACTGCAATAGTTTCAAATGCAAGAGCCGACGCACCGTTTTTGCGCATTGAATATTCAAGCTCCGCCGCTACGTCCAATTCGGTCATATTCGGGTTAATAACACTTAAGATT
>JAZORS010000032.1:0-3042 GCA_045656725.1 Eubacteriales bacterium
CCACCGAACGGAGTAAGAGTACCGCCGTTCATATAGTCGGAGGCATTGGTAGTAGGTTTACCGTCCTTGTCAATAAGCCATCCGGCAGGAACAGGCTTACCCTCGCGTTCGCACTGAATTACTTTTTGGTCTGACGTATGACTCATTGCGATATCATATACAACGTTTCCGTACTTACCCGCAGGAAAAGAATAAGAGAACGGGTTGTTACCTATGGTTTTCTCACAGGTTCCGGTTGCTGCAACGAGAACGTCACCGTTACTCATAGAAACACCTGCCATATTCTCTTTTGCGCACATAGACGAATAATATCCTGCCGCTCCAAAATGATGGCTTCCCTTTACGTAAACCATACCGACGCCGGTATTTCTTGCCTTTTCCATAGCAAGCTGCATAGCTTTGTAGGAAACTATTATACCGAGGTTATCATTACCGTTTACAGTTGCCATAGAGGGCAAGTCAAGCTCTACCGTAATATTACCGTCCTTTTTAATTCCACCGCCCTCAATGCAGGATATATAACGCTCTAAACGCGTAAATCCGTGAGTGACAACTCCTCTCATTTCAGTTTCGAGCAATACGTCTGTGATAATTTTAGCGTCGCTTACCGGAATGCCCGCTGCGATAAAAAGCTTTTCAGACCTTTCTCTGATACTGTTAATTTCAACTTTCATAATTTATCTCCGTTCTTTTTAAAAAACATTACAGGGATAAAATACGCTTTATCCTGGTGTTTTATTTACAATAAAATTTTATCACAAAAAAAATGGAGTATTCTACACTTTTATTGCTGTTTAAGCATTTTATTCGATAATTTTTGCTTTATTTTTTTCTTAAAAGTATTGCAAAACACAATTTGAGCAGGTATAATTATTATATCAGGGGGTGCGCTTTATGGAAGTAATACAAAAGAAAAACTTTTATGCGCCGAACACATGCTCGTTCAGAATCTTGCTCGACAAGATAAAAATACCAAATTCAATGTCACGGTGCCACTATCATAACACTTACGAGCTTTATTATCTTCGCTCGGGTAAAAGATATTATTTCATTAAAGATAAAACATATCTTGTGGATGCCGGAACCTTTGTATTTATTCGCAAGTTTGATATTCATTCAACAGAAAATTATGAGAACGAGGGCTATGAAAGACTGCTCATAAGCTTTGACGACGATTTTATTATGCCCCTGCTTTCCGCTATTGGCGAACAGGATCTTTTTGATCGTTTTAAGGGCGCCGCAGGAATTGTTAAATTAACAGACGAGAATAAGGCTATTTGCGAGCGCATGTTAACAAATATGCTTGAAGAATACGAAAATAACAAAAACGACAGCTCGTCATATTTAAGAAGCCTGCTTCTTTCCTTATTTATGCTTATGCGAGGCCAAAAAAAAGACGTTGCTTTACCAACCGAAAGCAACGTTGCATCAAGAAAAACTATATCAGAAATTGTAGGATACATAAGCAACAATTATTTTGAGAATATCACCCTGCAATCAATCTCACTGAAATTCTATATAAGCCCCTACTACTTTTCACGCAGTTTTAAGCGCATTACCGGACTCGGCTTCAACGAATACTTAAATAACGTAAGAATCAAAGAAGCAAAAAAGATGCTGTCCTCAACCAAACTAAGTATAACCGATATAAGCTCTGCCGTTGGCTACCAGAGCCCGACAAACTTCGGCAGGGTGTTTATTAAGATAACAGGGATATCACCAACGCAATATCGAATCAAAATAAAAAAGCAACAATAAGCCTCTAAAAACAAAAATAATTTACAAAAAATATGTTTTTCTCTTGACAAACGGATACATTTGTGTTAATATATTTTAGTCGTTCGGGCATCGCCCGCGCGCCCCTTGCCGCAAAACGCGGCCATAAAGTCCATAAGGAGGTATAACAAACATGGAAAAGAAGATTTGTTCTTACGAAACTCTTTTTGCTGTAAACGGTAATCTTTCTGAGGAAGAAACCAAGGCAACTGTTGAGAAATTCGTAAACCTCATTAACGAAAACGCAAGTGACGTTGCTGTTAATGAGTGGGGTAAACGCAGATTCGCATATCCTATCAACTACGTAACTGAGGGATATTACGTTCTCGTTAACTTCAAGAGCGAACCCAGCTTCCCGCTTGAGCTCGAGCGTGTATTCGGAATTACTGAAAGTGTTCTCCGTTACATGACTACGACCGCAGTCGTGAAGCCCGCTAAAACCGAAACTGCCGTAACGGAAGAAGCTCCCGAAGCAGTAGTTGAGGAAAGCGCCGATGTTGCAGTAGCAGCAGAGGAATAATTTAACAGGAGGCAAAAATGGCTAGTTTCAATAAAGTTATCCTGATTGGCAATATGACGGCTGATCCAGAACTTAAACAGACTGCTACCGGAACTTCGGTATGCTCATTCTCAATAGCTATAAACCGTCGTTTTGCTAAACCTGAACAGGGTCAACAGACCGTTGACTTCATTAACATCGTAACGTGGAGACAGCAGGCAGAATTTGTAAGCCGCTTCTTCAAAAAAGGTAATCCTATTCTTGTTTGCGGACAGCTTCAGACAAGATCTTGGACCGATAATCAGAATCAGAGAAGAACCGCAGTAGAGGTTGTAGCAGACGAGGTTTCCTTCGTTGCTCCCGCAAATGCCTCCCAGAGCTCCGCTCCCCAGGCAGGCGGCTCTGCGTACACTCCCGATTCTTACAGCACTCCTGCTTTTAATTCCGCAGGCAGCGCCAATTTCGAAGAAATCCCTAACGACGAAAGTCTGCCCTTCTAATCCCGACAGACGAGGATTATTAACAGACGCGTCCTCCCGAGCTAGACTCACAGTATCGGGAGCAATATAGCAATCGTGAGTCGGAAAGGTTTGGAATTATTCTAATGGATAGAAACGATACACAGCGTCCCGCTTTTCGTCCCATGCACAGAAGAAAGAAAGTTTGCATTTTCTGCCAGGACAAAGTAGACGGAATTGATTACAAGGATGTTGCAAAGCTCAGAAAATTCATTTCCGAGCGCGCTAAAATCCTTCCCAGACGTGTTT
>JAZORS010000033.1:0-2400 GCA_045656725.1 Eubacteriales bacterium
GAGAGCGTCGCTATGAAGAACAGCTGATTTTTATAATAAAACAAAAAGAGCCGTAAAGGCTCTTTTTGTTTTATTGTTATCCTGAAAACCACCAGCAGTGCTGGTGGTTCCAAAAAGCTTTAGCTTTGCCCAGATTATTTATCCGAGCGAAGCGAGGAACCCGCCCCTTTGCAAATAATAAAATTTAAGCTATCAAAACGGCTATAGATATTTACTATTTCAATAGTGGTAGGGCAATTACCGCAAGTGGCGGATTTTTCGCTGAGCCTATAGGCTCAGCGTGTGGAATGCCCCAAGGGGGCTATGACTAATTTTTAAAATAACGGTTTTATATTCTTGAAGCTAAGTGCCATCTGATCCCAAGGGTTGCCAAATTCGGGAGCGTTATCCTGTTAGACAAGTGCGCTTTCGATTCCAAGAGAATCACAAAGCGTTATGACGGGCTTGAAATCAATTATACCTTCACCGCAAGCTCATAAGGGTCCATTTTGCATATAGCTGACATTTGTGCGTTTTGATAACCTATATCCCTCATAGCTTTAAACGAGGCTTTAAGGTCAGCGGGAGTGGTGGTCTTTGTGCGAATAGAATAAAATTGAGCACCTAATTTCATAATAAAATATCCTTTAGCTTCAAGGTTATTTGTTCTTACGAAGATATTATACAGTTGAAATCTTAACATGTCAAGAGCTTTTGGCTCGTGTTTTTTTACTGTTATCCCTTTTTTCTGCCTTGGCGTAGCTTTTCTATTGCTTCGGTGTGATTTACCGATCTCATTTTTGGAAATGCTTTCAATAACCTTATATGCTGGCGGCTTAATTTGGCAGAAACGGTGTAGGAGTGTGTCGGGGGAATTACCGTGAGTATATCTTGTGCTTTATTTGAGAACGCCGTGAGCTTTTTGTCAAGTCCCGTAATACCGATAACGCTTATGACGGTATCAAGTGAAAAGGTAATGGCAAGAGCTATGCAAAGCGCACCTAAAACCGGCGGATATATCATATCCGTCCATTGTATAACCATAGTATGCAGAGCTTTTATAAGAAAGGTGGCAAATGCTCCGAAAACCGCAGCCGCACCAAGACAGATCCTTCCGTTCAAATTGAACTTGAAGTCCGAATAATCCCACCAACGGGCTTTAAAAAGACGCTCCATTACGTACGACGTGGCATATTCAAGAGCGCAAGCAATGACTGCCCCGAAAATAAATATTAGTAGCGGATTTTCTTCTCTGCCGAGTAGCAGCAAAAACATAACCGAGCCTGCTCCGTATATAGGACAGTACGGTCCGTTTAAAAAACCTCGGTTTACAAATCGTTTCTCTCTGAGAGAGCATAGCGCGGTTTCGTAAAGCCAACCGAGAACACTGTAAATAATAAAAAAGAAAAATAATTTTTGAATGTAATAAAGCATTGCGTATATCCTCAAAAATAGCTTTTGAATTAGTTTTTCCTATATCAGTTATATAATACCTACTTAAAGGTAGTATTTTAATGAAGATTTATATATGGGTAAAAAACGGCACTCATCTTAAATGAGTGCCGTTTTTTTATGCTTTTATTTCATTCTTTTTTTGTTCCAAGAATATTTGTTACACTTTGGGCAACGCATATATCTTGTTCGGTTAATGTGCATTGCTAAAAAAGTAGCCTTATAGGTTGGTATATATTTGTGCTTACAATGCTTGCACTCATAATATCCTGCTTTTTGCTCGATTTTTAATGCAAACGGAGTTGCAATTAACAAAGGAATTATACTTGATAAGACGATTACTGTGCCTAACCATTCAACCATTGGCACAGTTAGAACGATTATTGCCGAAGCAATAAGTGGTAAAATACAGCATATGCCCATTACAATTTCTATTCTAAGTAATCTTTTGTCGCTTTCCTCTTTTTGTTTTATCATTTCAAGCAAATTATTTTCTAATTTTTTGTTGTAATTATCCATTGTAACTACCTCCCCGGATAATAAGTCATTAACGTTGATACCAAGAATATCACACAAATCAAGCATGATAGAAGAATCCGGCATTGCTTTTCCTGTTTCCCATTTTGATACAGCCCTGTCGGTGATGTTGAGCTTTTCGGCAAGCTGCATTTGTGTCAGATTATTCTTTTTTCTGCATTCTGCAATAAATTTCCCGATTTTTATTTGATCCATTTTGGTATCCTCCTTTCGATTTAATTATAGCGGATTTTGTTAGAATAGTCTACACACTGTTAGTTGATATGGGGAGTTATCAACCGACGGCAGAGTGAAAAACTTTATTTTCCATTGTTCTTAAATTTGGTTATAAGCCATTTTATGAAAAGCAACGCACCCGCAACCAAGGAAACCTTTAAAAGCGTAACCACAGCGGCCGTAACGATGAGCGGAGTAATTTGTTGCTTTGGCATT
>JAZORS010000034.1:0-11358 GCA_045656725.1 Eubacteriales bacterium
ACGATCCGACTTGACAAAGCAATTCTCGTGGTTGAAGCGAGAGAAGAAGTTGGAGATATCGAGGCAGGCATTATTTCAAGATTGAAATCCGACGGAATAAAGGCTGTGCTCGTTATCAATAAAATAGACAGCTTCCGCCCCGAAAACATAGCAAAAACGATAAAGGCATATGCCGAACAATTTGATTTTGAAGCGGTAATTCCGATTTCTGCCAAAAACGGAAAGGGAGTTGACACCGTTATCGCGGAATGTGAGAAATTTCTCGAGGAGGGTGAGCTCTTTTTCCCGGACGATATCGTTACCGACCAGCCCGAAAGAAAAATTGCCTCGGAAATAATCAGAGAAAAGCTTCTCAGAATGCTTGACGAGGAAATTCCGCACGGAACTGCCGTTGCTATAGAAGAATGGCGCGAAAAGAAAAGCGGTGTTTCAATAAGAGCTGAAATTTACTGCGAGAAGGCATCGCATAAGGGAATCATTATAGGCAAGGGTGCGAAAACCATAAAGCAAATAGGAATATACGCAAGAGAGGATATAGAAAAGATGCTCGGCACAAAGGTCTATCTCGATCTTTACGTCAGAGTCAAGGAAAACTGGCGCGACAGCGAATTTAATATATCCAATCTCGGATATAACGAAGATAATTTATGATGACAGAGGTTAAAGGTCTTGTTCTCAGGACCACCGATATAAGAGAATCCGACCGTCTGATAACGATATTTACGGAGGAAATGGGTGTCCTTTCCGCAATGGCAAAGGGCGCGCGATCATTGAAAAGCCGTAAAATGTCGGCAACGATGCAGTTTTGCTATTCAAGCTTCGTTCTTTATAAAAGAGACGATTACTATTATGTGAAAGAAGCTTCGCTTATTGAGAGCTTTTTCGATATAAGGAAAACGATAGACCGACTTGCCCTTGCGGCATACGTCGTTGACGTTCTTTCGGATGTCACCACCGCCACAGAGGAGCATGAATTATTAAGATTATCTCTTAATACGCTTTACGCAATCGCAAACGGGCTTCATTCTCTTGAAAAAATAAAAGCCGCCTTTGAAATAAGAACGGCTGGAATTCTCGGTTTTATGCCGGACGTTCTTTCCTGTACCTCCTGTCAGGAAAAAAACGGTGTGTTTTATTTTGACATAATGGGCGGATTTATTAAGTGCTACGCTTGCACGGAAAAGGATAGACAGGCGAGGCGCGAAAATGAAAATCCGCACGAGAGCCACATTATTGCAATTCTTTCGGAAGGGGCAAAAATAGCTCTCGGGTATTGTATTCACTGTCCGGTTGAAAAGATATTTTCCTTTTCAATTTCCGATGAGGATATGCATGTTTTTTCGGCCGCGTGCGAGAGTTATCTTCTTAACCAGCTTGAACGCTCCTTTAAAACCCTTGATTTTTATAAAGAGCTTAGCCCATAGGGTGAAACTTCACCGCTCACGCGCAGAAATTCAAATTAAAATGGGTCCCGACCCCATTTTTGTTCGCAATCGAACGCATTTAAATTTCATCAATACATTTGCCCTGCCGAGGTAGCGGCAGAATGGAGATCAAAATCTAAATGTTTTTTACACAGAAAACTTTAACAACTCTTGAATATGATAAAATAGCTGAAATGCTTTCCGAATGTGCCGCAACCGACGGTGCAAAGGCAAAGGCACTTTCGCTTTCGCCAAGCTCGGACATAGACGATATAAATCGCCGCCAGCAGCGCGTATACGATGCAAAACAGCTTATAAATACCAAAGGATATCCCTTTTTCTCCGCAACTCTCGGTGTGCCCGAGGCGGCAGAGCGCGCTTACAAGGGCGCGGTTCTTTCACCGCGCGAGCTGCTTGATATCGCCTCGCTTTTGAGAAGCGCTCGGATGATGCTTGATTATATCAGCATGGACAAGCCGTATACGACAAGTCTTGACGAAATCTTTCAGCGTCTTATTCCAAACAGAAATCTTGAAGACGTAATTGTGCGCTCTATTCTTTCCGAGGACGTGATTTCCGATGACGCAAGCCCGAAGCTTGCTGAAATACGCCGCAAAATAAGGGCAGCCAACAACAAAATTAAGGATACTCTCCAACGCTTTATCGGAGGAGAGAGGATAAAATATCTCCAAGAAAATATCGTAACTATGAGAAACGGCAGATACGTCGTTCTCGTAAAATCCGAATACAAAAATGAGCTTAAAGGTCTGGTTCACGATACTTCGGCATCCGGTGCCACGCTTTTCGTTGAGCCGATGAGCGTTGTTGAAGCGAACAATGAGCTCAAAGGACTTGCGGCGGCTGAAAGCCATGAAATTGAAAGAATTTTGTCGGAAATTTCCGCATCCGTTGCTGATTTTTCGTCGGCTGTCAGCGGAAATTACCATAATATAGTTGAAATATCTTTTTACTTTGCGGCGGCATCGCTTGCGATTCAGATGAAGGCGGAGCGCCCGGAAATACATGAAGGAAGATATGTTGAGCTGAAAAGGGCAAAGCATCCGCTTATACCGCGCGACAAAGTCGTTCCGATTGATATATCGGTTGGAAGAGATTACGATACTCTCGTTATTACAGGTCCGAATACGGGCGGAAAGACGGTTAGCTTAAAAACACTCGGTCTTTTAACTCTTATGGCACAGTCCGGACTTCAAATACCGGCCGATGAGGATTCTAAAATCGGTATTTTTGACCGGATTTTAGTTGATATAGGCGATGAGCAAAGTATTGAAGCATCGCTTTCCACGTTTTCTTCTCACATGGTCAACGTCGTTGATATTATCGAAAATACCACCGATAAATCGATGGTGCTTTTTGACGAGCTTGGTTCGGGCACAGATCCGGTAGAGGGCGCGGCTCTTGCTACTGCAATACTCGAAAAAACACGCGAAATGGGCGCTGTAACGGTAGCGACAACGCATTACTCGGAGCTTAAGGTTTATGCTCTTGAAACCCCGAGAGTCGAGAATGCATCCTGCGAATTTAACGTAGAAACCCTTCGCCCGACCTATCGTCTTATAATGGGCACTCCCGGAAAATCCAACGCCTTTGCGATCTCGGAAAAGCTTGGTCTTTCAGATGAAATAATTAAAAGAGCGAAAAAGCTTATTGAACGTGATAACAAGCGCTTTGAGGATGTAATTGAGAAGCTCGATACAAATAGAATCGAGATGGAAAAGGCGCGCGCGGAGGCAGAAAAGCAGAGGCGCGAATTCGAGGATTTCAAAATTGCAGCTGAACGCGACTTGAAACAAAAAGTTAAAAGCAGCGAAGATGAAATACAAAAATCGCTATTTAAAGCAAGGCAGATTTTGGATAGCGCAAAGGCATCAAGTGAATTTGTCTTTAAGCAGTTAGAGGAAATAAGAAAAGAAGACGATAAACAAAAGCGCCTTCTTCTGATGCAAAAGGCGCGTGAGGAGGTAAGGCGGCAAATTGCCTCATCCCATTCTTTGCTTGACGGCTTTGAGGTGAAAGAGGCAACACTTGAGGACGATTATAAATTGCCCCGTCCGCTTGTTGTCGGTGATAAAGTTTACCTCGTTACCATCGGCAAAGAGGGCGTTGTAACCGCGACGGAGGACAGGAAAGGGCTTGTTTCAGTAAGCTCGGGTATACTTAAAACAAAGGTTACCGCCGATAAGCTGCGCCTGCTTGACGGAAGCGTTAAATTCAAAAGACCGCCCGAGCAAAACAAGGTTAGCGAAGCCAAGGTAAAAAAGAGCATCGTGTCCTCTTTTCGCACCGAGGTTGACGTGCGAGGCATGATAGGCGACGATGCCTGGTTTGTTGTCGACAAATATATTGACGATGCCGTTCTCGCCGGTGTTTCTTCCGTCAGAATTATTCACGGAAAGGGAACGGGCGCTTTGCGCGTTGCTCTCTGGAAATATTTTAAGATTGATTCGCGAATTAAATCGTATAGACACGGAAACTACGGTGAGGGAGATTCCGGGGTTACCGTAATTGAACTAAAAACGCAGTAAATTTGACTTTTCGGAGGAAAACAGTGAAGCTTGTTAATATTATCTTTAACGAAAAGAAAGAGGACGTTCTTTCTTTCATTTCCGATAATAATAAAGTTAATGAAGCGGTAAGATTTGACGATAAAAATGGAAAACCCTTTATGCACGTCAGGGAAAAATCCGGCAAGGTGAAGATCACCTGTGAAATGATAGGCGGACCCAGCAAGGATAACGGATTCCTCATCGGAACCTTTTTTAGCGGTAAGCTGACGGAAAAGGACGGCGCAACACAGCTTAAAGGCATAATTCTGACAGATCCCGTATATCACGTTATCTGGTTTGCGCTGCTTGCTTTTATGATATGGCAGTGCATTTACCACGTTGCGATATCAGCTTTGCCGATTCTTTTCGTGGTATTTGAGATAATGATGTTTTCCAAGGAATTTAAAAAGCAGGGTTATATCAAACGCTATCTCCAAAGAGCCGCTTTCCGAATGGAAAAGGAAAATAACCGAAAACGGTGAGAATAAACAGTAAAACTCATATTAAACGCGAGGCGCGGAGCAAAACCGCGCTTCTTTTTTACTAAGCGGAAAGAAAAATACAGTTTTATATTTTTCGGATATCATTCCGTTGCCATCGTAAATTAGGAATAATAAAATTTGAAAACCTTGCAAAAACTTATTGATATTATTCCTAAAATGTGATAAAATGTACTCTGTAAGACTGTATTTTGTATAGGAGGATGCTCTTATGGAATATATTAAGGTGTCAAAAGCTGCGGAGAAATGGGGGATTTCCGCACGTCGAGTTCGCGTTTTGTGCGCGGAAGGAAAGATTGACGGTGTTATTCGCAAAGGAAATCTTTATATGATCCCCTCTACCGCAGCTAAGCCCTTGGATGGAAGAAAAGGCAGAACGGGGCTTTTGCTTGACATTGATAAAAAACGTGACCTTCTTACTACAATGCGACCGCTGACGCCCGGAGAGGTAGAACGGTTGGCGCAGGAATTTATGATTGACTTTACCTATAACTCTAACGCCATTGAGGGCAACACTCTTACGTTAAAAGAAACGGCATTGGCTCTGGAGGGAATGACCGTAGACCAAAAGCCGCTGAAAGACCATCTTGAAGCCGTGGGGCATCGTGATGCGTTCCTATATGTTCAGGAGATTGCGAAAAACGAGGTCGAGCTTTCGGAATACGTTATCAAGAACATTCACGCGCTTGTTCTGATGAATCGCCCCGAGGATAAGGGACAGTATCGCCGCATTCCCGTGCGCATTATGGGGGCATATACCGAGCCCATTCAGCCATATTTGATAGATGAAAAAATGAGTGAATTGCTTGCCACAAACGAGGAGCGTAAAAACGCAATGACGACGGTTGAGCGTATTGCCCGTTTTCATCTTGAATTTGAAGGTATTCATCCCTTTATCGACGGCAATGGGAGAACGGGACGCTTGATTCTTAATCTCGAATTGATTCGCAACGGATTTCCACCTATCAATGTAAAGTTTACCGACCGTAAACGTTATTACGATGCTTTCGATGCCTTTTACCGTGACAATGATGCAGGCGCGATGATAGATTTGATTGCAGAGTACGTGGATGAAAGATTAGATGAATATTTAGCCGTGTTGAACAATTGAAAATAATAACACAAAAATGGGGTAAAGTATGTTCTACAAAATTATAGAAAATAAGCGCAATCAGTGGTTATCTTCGCGAGACTGCACGATAACTTCTCTGATTGATTACATAATGAAAACAGGACAGATGCGAGATGCTCAGATTGATGCGATTAAAACCTATCTGTTTTTAAAAATCGCATGTCAGGGAAAGCCACTTTCAACTCTTTTTAAAGAGGGTGCATTTAATACACTTGATTTGAATGCGTTGGAGCTTTCTCAGGGCACCAGAGATTATTTGATTTCTCATCCATCCGCTGCGGCACTCTTTGAGTATGCGTGCATGAAGAACGATAAGGATGAGCAGGTTTCTGTAAGGCTCGAAAAAGCAATCAAGAAAGATCCCGACAGTATTGATTATAACAAGGTTTGGAACGATGTATTTTACGGAGTTTCCTATACCGATTATTTGTTTAGCTTACCTATGGGTGCGGGTAAAACTTATTTAATGGCAGCTTTCATTTATCTCGACCTTTACTTTGCTATGAATGAGCAACACAATCCCGCATTCGCTCATAACTTCATTATATTCGCACCGTCGGGATTAAAATCCTCTGTTGTACCGAGCTTAAAAACCATTCAAAACTTTAACCCGGCATGGATTATTCCCGAACCTGCGGCAACCGATATTAAACGAATGATTTCTTTTGAGGTGCTTGATCAGAGCAAGACCGAGAAGAAATCAAATAAAACCAAGAATCCAAACGTGCAAAAAATTGCGAATCACCAGCCGCTTTCCGAACTTTTTGGACTTGTCGCTGTTACCAATGCGGAAAAAGTCATTCTTGACCGTATTCAAGAGAAAAACGGACAGATATCCTTGTTTGAAGAAAGCGATGATGACAAGGACAGACAAGCCAATGAGCTTCGTAATCTTATTGGAAAACTGCCGTCACTCGCTATTTTCATCGATGAAGTTCATCATGCAGTAAGTGATGAGATTAAATTGCGCGCCGTAGTAAGCAAATGGACAGAGAACAAAACTGTTAATTCGGTTATTGGTTTTTCCGGTACTCCTTATCTTGAAAAAGCAGAAAAAATAAAAATAACAGAAGAGCTTTCTGTGGGAACAGCAGAAATTACCAACATAGTATATTACTACCAACTGATTGACGGTGTAGGTAATTTCTTAAAACGGCCTGTCGTGAAAATTGCAGAGATTGCAGATAGCTCACGCATAATTGAAAACGGTGTGCGTCTATTCTTTGATACTTACAAAGATACCGTTTACGATGGTGGCCTTGTTGCAAAGCTTGGCATTTATTGTGGAACGATTGAAAAGCTCGAAGAGGTTGTTTATCCCATAGTTTCGAGTATTGCGGCAGAATACGGAATATCTTCCGATGCAATTCTTAAATTCCACAAAGGAAATAAGCAATATCCTCAACCGACCGATAGCCAAATGCAATTTGATATTCTTGATAAGTCGATATCAAAAATCAGAGTTGTGCTTTTGGTTCAGATAGGTAAAGAGGGATGGGATTGCAAGAGCCTTACCGGTATTATACTTTCTCAAGAGGGTGATTGCCCGAAAAACATGGTATTGCAGACATCTTGTCGTTGTTTGCGCCAAGTTGTAAAGGGGTCTCCCGAAACTGCGTTAATCTATCTTAACGACACAAATGCAGACAAGCTCAATGCACAGCTTATGCAACAGCATCATATTTCGCTTAAAGAATTCTCTGAAGCGAATAACGAAAAAACAACCATTCAGAGATATAACAGAACGGCATATCTCAAATTGCCCAAAGTGGATTTCTACCAGTTAAAAATAAACTATGAGTCGCTTGTTATAGAAGAAGCTGACATCCTTGGCGGTATAAACAAATCTACCGATAATACTGCTATAACGGCAGATATTATAAGAACCACCGACCTTTCTATGCAAGACCTTGGTATTACTGTAGATGATAGTGAACGTGGTAACGAACCCGCATCGTTCAACGCATGGCTTTATCGTATAACCAAGGGAAGCTTTGGGTTTATTACAATGGAACAGCTTCGGCCTTATAACGAAGCATTGAATACGATTTTTGAGCAGATAACCTACACAAAAGACAGTATTCGTTATTATAGTTCGAAATATAACTACAGTGCCATTGAAGCAAACATCAGAAAAGCATTCTGCGATAAGTGCAGCTTCTCTACGAGAGAGGAACTTATCCCCGAAGAAGCCAATCTCTTGAATATTGCTAATTTTACGTCTACCATTCAAACAGAAAAGCCGGAAGACTACTATCCCGATGCTAAAACTGTTGAAAACATAATGTTGGACGATAAGGGCAAATTGAAGATTAAACCCGAAATTGAAATTGCAATTAAAGCTTTGGAAGAATCGGGCAATGCACCTATGGCAGAAGCACTACGAAAGCAAAATTCTTCTCACCCGCAAAAGAATCGTTCGTTCCACTATTTGCCTTATCGTACGGATAGCGGCTTCGAGCAGACCTTCTTGAGAGAAGTTCTTGGACTTGACGATGTTGCCACGCTTGATCTCGAAGTATATTATAACGGTGATCGTGCTATAACCGAGTTCAAAATCAAGTGCTACAAGAACGCGGGTGGTAAATGGAGCTATGTGGGTATTTACACTCCCGACTTCTTAATTATTAAGCGCAAGGACGGCAAAATTCATAAAGCAATTATTGTTGAAACAAAAGGTGACATCTATAAAAACGATCCTACGTTCAAGGACAAGCGCACATTCATGGAAACCGAGTTTGCCAAGAAAAACAACGAAGCTTTCGGATATGACCGTTTTGATTATCTTTATTTGGAGGATTCTCTTCCCGATAATGATAGAATTATTTTGACACATAAGAGAATTAAAGAGTTTTTTGAGGAAAAAATATGAAATATATAGATTACAGAAAGCTTTTAGGACTGGGGTTTGATGATGCTAAGAAAACGATAATGTTAAAAAACAAGATCAAAACTTCATTTGAAATGATCGAGAGTAAGATTGGAAAATCACGTAATTCGGGATTTTGTTATGATTATTTTTCAGAGATTGGCGAAACTCCTGCATGGAATTATGATACCAGCGAAATAGCTCATAACATAACAGAGTCCGAAACCATGAACGAATGCATCTGTAAAATGATAGTTTTAATTAATGTTGCCAAAAAACGATCTGCAGAACCACATTATAGTTATTTTAGCACGTTTATCTATGATGCATTGAATAGTCTTAATATTCCATACGAGAGATTAGAAGATTCTGACGGGAGTTTTATTTTTCCAAGAGGCGCAAAAGAGCTCGACAATGCCCTTGTTTCTGAGCCGTTAGAATGGTTGAAAGCATATCCACAAACGAGAAAAGAGTGGATTGATGCGTTAAAGGAATATTCTAATCTCGATAGCAACAATGCAAGTGATGTAGCAGACAAGTTCCGCAAAGCGTTAGAACGCTTCTTCCAAGAGTTCTTCACCAGCTCAAAATCATTGGAAAATTTAAAATCCGAATACGGCAATTACATGAAGTCTAAAGGTGTGCCACCGGAAATTAGTAACAACCTAGAGGTTCTACAGCAGAGCTATACTAATTTCATGAATAATTATGCCAAGCACCATGATAAAACTAGCGAAAATCTGTTGGAATACATTATGTATCAAACAGGAAATATTATTAGGCTTTTGATTACACTCAAATAAGGAGAAAAACAATGCCGATTAAATACATACCTTTTATTCCCGAGCCTATCGAAGGTCAAGCAGTGCTCGGAAACTTTAATAGAATACTTAAATATAAGGGTGCTGACGAGGTATCAATGACGCTTCAGCGCGGTATGCCCTTATATGAAATGGAAAAAGTAGAAACCGTGGGTGAAAATGCTGACGGTAATATGGTTATTCGCGGAGAGTGCGTCTCTGCATGTGCATATCTCAAAGAAAAAGGCATTCAAGTAGACCTTGTTTATATTGATCCTCCTTTTGCAAGCGGCGCGGATTATGCTAAACAGGTTTATATTCGTCGTAATCCTAAGGTTGCAGAAGCTATTGCCGAAATGGAGGAATCGTTAGACATTGATGAGTTAAAAGCTTTTGAAGAAAAAATGTATGGCGATGTCTGGGATAAAGAAAAATATCTCAATTGGATGTACGAAAATTTAGTAGCAATCAAATCGATTATGAGTCCTACCGCATCTATATACGTAGAACTTGATAGCCATATAGGTCACTATGTTAAGGTTTTGATGGACGAAATATTTGGAGAAAGCAATTTCATTAATGAAATCGTTTGGAAAAGAACTTTTTCTCATTCTGATGTAGGTCAAGGCGCAAAACATCTTGGGCGACTACATGATGTTATTTTTTATTACAGCATGTCAGAAGACTACACGCTTAATACTGTGTATACTCCATATTCTGAAGAATACATCAAAAATTTCTATAAATATCAAGATGATGATGGTAGAAAATATAGGCTCGTGTCAATGCTCGGTCCAGGCGGTGCTTCTAAAGGAAATCCCAAGTACGAAGTTATGGGTGTCACACGTTATTGGGCTTTTAGCAAAGAAAGCATGGATAGAATGATAGCAAATGACCAAGTTGTTCAAACAAAACCAGGTTCTGTACCACAAAGAAAAAGATATTTGGACGAGTCAGAAGGAGTTCCTCTTCAAGATTTGTGGATGGACATCCCTGCTGTACAAGGTGGCGCTCTTGAAAACGCCAACTATGCTACTCAAAAACCAGAAGCAATGTTGGATAGAATTATAAGGTCATCTTCTAATAAAGAAATGATTGTTGCAGACTTTTTCGGAGGCAGTGGCGTTACCGCTGCTGTTGCAAATAAACTCGGTCGTAAATTCATTCATTGCGATATTGGTATCAATTCTATTCAAACAACCCGCGATCGTTTGAAATCCAATGGAGCAGAATTTGATGTGCTTGAAATCAAAGACGGTGTTCAGCTCTATCGCAATCCGGTTCAGACGATGAATAAGATTAAGTCGCTTATCCCCGGACTTAAGAACGAGGATTCCTTGGACTCCTTCTGGGAAGGTGCAATATCCGACAGTAAGCTCGGTACGATTCCGGTATATGTTCCCAACTTGATGGATAGCTCCACCAAGCTTTTGGATGTTGTACTTATTAATCGCATTATCCATCAAGCAATACCCGATTTGGATCATAATATCAAAAAAGTTATTGTGTATTACATTGACATTACCGATGAAGCGGAGATTCGCAAATTCATTTCTGAGGACGACAGCACTACTGTTGAAATTGAGCTCCGTGATCTGAAAGCAATTCTTGATGACGTTGTCATTTGCGATCACGTTGAATTCCATCTTGAGCAAATCAACGATACACTGTTTGGTGGTTACGCTATTACTATTGATAAATTTGTTAGCGATAGAGTTATGTCAAAAATTGATGAATTCAACCACAAGGCGTTGCTCAATTCCTCTGAAAAGAAGCCTTATAATCCTATAGTTATCAGTGATGACGGACTGGAGCTTATTGAGTTTATCAGCGTAGATTGTACATCATCCGAAGGAGAATGGCATTCAGATAGCGAAATTAAGATAGACAAGCTCGGTTGCGTTGTTTGCAACGGCGTTAAAACAAAGGAATTTTGGGATTGCAAAATCAAATCCGAAAACAAACCTCTCCGCATCAAGATTAGAAACATCTGCGGTGATGAAACTGTTTGGGAGATGCAGTAAGCGGTGATTCCAAGAAATTTGTGTGAATAAATGAAAATTCTA
>JAZORS010000035.1:0-9429 GCA_045656725.1 Eubacteriales bacterium
CACAGAACGACATGGCTACGATCCGACTTCTTATCACCGCTTAAATCAACAGAATCTCTAACGTCGCTGATTTCACGAAGCTTACCGAGCTTTATCATATCCGTTGTTTTCTTCATAATTGATTCGATGCAAGACGAATACGGAATCTCGGTTATACTTATTGAATGAGATTTTTTGTCGTATACGTATTTTGCTCTCATTTTGAAGCTACCGGAGCCGGTTTCGTAAATCTTGCGCATCTGTTCTCTATCGTATATGATTTCAGCGCCGCCGGAAAAATCGGGTGCTTTTACAATGTCAAGAAGTCGGTCAACCGTGGTTTTCGGATTTTTAAGAAGCGCTATCGTTCCGTCGCAGATTTCCGCAAGGTTAAATGAACATATAGAACATGCCATACCTACTGCAATTCCAAGGTTTGGAGAAACGAGAACGTTAGGAAAGGTTGTAGGAAGAAGAAGCGGCTCGTTCTGTGTATTATCGTAATTGGGAACGAAATCAACCGAATCCTTATCAATATCCATAAAAAGCTCGTTGCAGAAGGGATCAAGCTTTGCTTCCGTATAACGCGAAGCGGCATACGCCATATCACGCGAATACTGCTTTCCGAATGAGCCCTTTGAATCTATAAATGGGTGCAAGAGCGCCGCATTACCCCTCGTAAGTCGAACCATCGTTTCATAGATTGAAGCATCACCGTGGGGGTTAAGCTGCATCGTCTGACCGACGATATTCGCGCTTTTAATTCGCGCGCCGCGCAAAAGCCCCATTTTATACATAGTATAAAGAAGCTTTCTGTGTGCGGGTTTAAAACCGTCAATTTCCGGTATAGCTCGTGAAACTATAACGCTCATAGCGTACGGCATATAGTTTTTTTCAAGTGTTTCGGTAATTGGAACGGGTATTGCCGCAGCTTCATTTCGCTTTATTAATTCTGCTTCGGCTTTTTTTGTCTTAACAGCCCTTTTTGCCATTTTTTCTACCATCACAATCTGATTATTTTATGCGCTGCCGCGCGAATCATTCTATTATACAAGGCAAGACCGATTCCGTCTTTTTCGGGAAGCGCAGCAAAAACCGTATCGCAACCATCCTCATCGGCATCACGAAGAAGCGAGAATAATCGGTGCGCTTGCTCCTCTTTGGAATCTTTTTTGCCGAAATTATAAATACGGACTCCGGAGAGTTTGCTTTTCGATTCTTCTAGATCTTCCTCGTATGAAAAGAAAGCGCGGTGCTCGGAAATATCGTTATTTATGTAGCCGTAAATTTTTGAAATTGTGCCTTCAAGAAGCACAAAGTTTGCTTTTGGCGCATAATGCTTATACCGAAGCCCCGGCGAAAGTGCAACTTCTCCGTCTTTCAGCTCGTCTGTTACCGCATCTGAAATTCTGATGTCGTAGCCGCGCGCAAAAAGCTCCTCCGGTGTAATTTTTCCGGGGCGCAAAAGCGTCAGACTTCCGTCGTCGTTCAGCTTCACGATAGTCGATTCAAGCCCGATTTCCGATTCGCTTCCGTCAATAATAGCATCTACTCTGCCGTTCATATCGGCAAGAACGTGCCGAAGATTAGTCGGAGAGGGCGAGCCGGACAAATTAGCCGACGGCGCTGCAATAGGAACGCCTGCAAGCTTAATAAGCGTTCTTGCTACTATGTTTTCGGGGCATCTTAATGCAACGGTGTCAAGGCCACCTCTCGTTTCTTTCGGAATGCTCGGTTTCGCTTTCAGAATAACCGTAAGAGGCCCCGGCATAAAGTCCTTTGCCAAGCTATAATAAACGTCGCTTGTAAATGCGAAATTTTCCGCATCACAAGGATGTGCGATATGAACAATTAATGGGTTGTCAGAGGGCCTGCCCTTTGCTCTGTATATTTTTTCCGCGGCAGAAGGCGAGGTAGCGTCTCCGCCAAGTCCGTAGACGGTTTCGGTCGGAAAAACAACAAGACCGCCCTCTTTAATTATTTTAGCAGGTAAGAGGAGGGATTTTTCAAGCTCTGTGTCAAGTGTAACAATTTTAGTTTCCATTCTCTTCCCCCTTCAAGCGCTCCGCCGTATCGTGGGCAATAAGCTCGGTAATAAGCTCGTCAATATCACCGTTAAGGAATGAATCAAGGTTAAATAGAGTTTTATTGATTCTATGGTCAGTGATACGCGACTGAGGAAAATTATAGGTTCTTATCTTTTCGCTTCTATCACCGCTACCGACCTGGTTTTTCCTGGTTGAAGCGATTTTTTCTTCCTGCTCTTTTATTTTTATGTCGTAGAGCTTTGTATATAGGATGCGAAGCGCCTTTTCTTTGTTTTGAAGCTGGCTTCTCTCCTGGTCACACTCAACAACGATACCCGATGGCTTATGTGTTAACCTGACGGCAGATTCGGTCTTATTGATATGCTGACCGCCCGCGCCACTGGATTTACAGGACTCTATTTTAATATCCGCGGGATTTACGTCAACCTCGACCTCGTCAACCTCCGGTAAAACTGCAACTGTGACCGTTGAGGTCTGTATACGGCCGTTCGACTCCGTAACCGGTATTCTTTGTACTCGGTGAACACCGCTTTCAAATTTAAAGCGCGAGTATGCACCCTCACCTATAACCTGAAAAACGATTTCTTTAATTCCGCCAAGCTCGGTTTCATTGATAGAAACAACCTCGATTTTAAAGCCCATAGAGGTAGAATACATAGTATACATACGGTATATATCCTGGGCAAACAAAGCAGCTTCTTCACCGCCAGCACCTTGACGGATTTCAACGATTACGTTTTTTGAGTCGTTTGGATCCTTCGGTATCAGCAAAATTCTCAGTTCTTGGGAAAGCTCCTCCAAAAGAGCTTTTTTTTCTTTATATTCCTCTTCCGCGAGAGCTCTAATGTCTGAATCGAGGGACGAGTCGCGCATCATTTCATCGGACTCCTGCATTTCTTTTTCGACTGCTGAATATTCCCTGTATTTTTCAACAACCGGAGAAAGCGAACGGTATTCCTTCATAAGCTTTACGTATTCTTTATTATTTGCGACAACGCTGGGAAGGGTTATAGACTGTTCGATTTCTTTATATCTGTCCTCTGCCCTTTTTAGCTTATTGAACATAAAAACTCTCCAAAATACCGTAATGATTTATAATAAGTTATTTAATGAATGCGCAGAACGCTTCGTAGGTTGAATACACGTCTGCTTTTGAAACGACCTCGTAGGGAGCGTGCATGGAAATTACAGGCACACCAAGATCAACCGTTTCAATATTGTGGTTAGCAATATACATAGCAACTGTTCCGCCGCCGCCCTGGTCTATTTTACCAAGCTCTGCGGTCTGCCATATTACTCCGTTCTCACTGAAAATACGTCTTACGTAGCCGACAAGCTCCGCGGAAGCATCATTCGTTGAGGATTTACCGCGAGAGCCGGTAAACTTACTCATACAGGTTCCGCAGGAAATAATAGCGCTGTTGCGCTTTTCATACACGTCGGCAAAGTTAGGATCGAATGCGGCGGTAACGTCTGCGCTGAGGCACTTGGACTTACTTCTTACAACTATGCGGTTTTTGCCGAGATTTGCCGAAATTTCGTCGATAATATCAACGAGGAAATCCGACTGCATGCCGGTTATACCGACAGAACCGATTTCTTCCTTATCCGCAAGAACTACCATAACGGTTTCCTTGGTTTCAGTATCTAAAAGAGCTGTGAGCGCGGGATATGCGCAAACTCTGTCGTCATGTCCGTAAGAAGCGATAAGAGCTCTGTCAAAGCCGATGTCACGCGCCTTGAATGCAGGAACGAGAGAAAGCTCTGCGCTGAGGAAATCTTCCTCATTGATTCCATATTTATCGTTGAGGATAGAAAGCGCGGTAAGCTTGATTTTTTCGCTGACCTCAGGATCGTCATAAGGCAAACCGCCGATAAGAATATTGAGCGCTTCACCCGAAATTGCCGTGCCAAGCGGCTCTTGTACCTGGCGCTGTGCAAGGTGCGGAAGAAGATCGTTAATATAGAATACGGGATCGGAATCGTCTTCACCGATTTTTATGTCTACCACTTCTCCGTTCGTTTTAACAACAACTCCGTGAAGCGCAAGTGGAATTGCAGTCCACTGATACTTTTTAACTCCACCGTAATAGTGAGTTTTAAGGAAAGCCATTCCCGATTCCTCGTACATGGGAACCTGTTTAAGATCGAGGCGCGGAGAATCAATATGTGCCGCAAGAATCTTTATTCCGCACTCCTCAATATCGTTTTCACCTATGGTGAATGCGATTATGCTCTTTCCGTGCTGATTGAGATACTTTTTATCGCCAACGGAAATTTTATCGCCAAATTTATACTCCGTAAATCCATTGGATTCAAGGAGGTTTATCGAGGTTTTCGTTGCCGCTCTTTCGGTTTTTGAATTGTCAAGATAATTCATATATCCAACCGAATAATCGAAAATCGCTTTTATTTTTTCACTGGAAGCTGCCTCATACACGTTTTTCTTCTTGTAGGAAAGCTCCTCAAACATTTTCTGTCCCTTTGATTTTTCACTCATCTTTTATGACCTCTTTCTTAATTTTATTTACTGTGTTCAAAACATCTTGCTTTAAAGAGATTTTGTCAAAATTATTGTATATAACCACATCTGCGCGCCTGACAATTTCTTCATCAGCGAGCTGTTTTTCTATACGTTTTATGGCATCGGCTGATGAAATTGAATCCCGTTCAACTATACGTTTTATTCTTTCGGACTTATCGGCAACGACTCCGAGGATAAAATGACATTCCTTATCGAATCCGGATTCAAAAAGAAGCGGTGCATCGACGACAGCTCCAATATACGAGTCCTCCAAGGAAGCTATCAATTCCCTTACACGTTTAAGCACGTAAAAATGGGTGATTTCGTTAAGCCGCAACAGCTTATCGTCGCCGTTTTTTGAAAAAACTATTTTCGCAAGCTTTTTTCTGTCTATTTTCCCATCGTTTTCAACAGAAGCTCCAAATTCTTTAACAAGAGCATAATAGCAGTCGGACTTTGTGGAAATCAGCTCGTGATAGATTTCATCCGTATTAACGTTGTAAAATCCAAAGTGAGAAAGCTCGTCGGCAACCGTGCTTTTACCGCTGCCGCTTCCGCCGCATAATCCGACAATTACCACAAAAAACCTCCAAAAGCATAAAAATACAAAATATATTATATAATACTTTTAATTAATTGTCAAGTTGATAGAAACGAGAACCGTGCATAAAATGATTATAAAAACCGAAAAAGGAGATAAATTCAAATGTCCTGTTTAAAAAAGGAAATAGGAATGAGCTATTACGCCGCGGCCAACGGCTTTACGGGATTTCATTCGTATTTTGACGAGATTTTTTCCGATAAGCACCTAGATAAGCTCCATATTATTAAGGGCGGCCCCGGCACCGGAAAAAGCACTTTCATGAATAAAATTGCCGAAAATTATGGAGCGCGCGGATTGGTTGTTGACCGCATTTTTTGTTCGTCCGACCCTGCGTCACTGGATGGTATAATTATTGATAAAAAAATCGCTGTAATTGACGGCACAGCCCCTCATGAAAAAAACACAAAGACGCCGGGAGCATTCGACGAAATAATCAATTTAGGTGAAAACTGGGACTCCCAAAAGCTTCATAAAAGAAAAGCAGAAATCGATTTTTTAAATCAGAAAAAGATGCAAAATTATATTTCTGCCTATAAATATCTTTCCTTTTGTAAAGTTTTATCCGATTATATTATTAACGAAACAGATAAATATTTCGACAAAAAGAAAGCCGAATCCTGCTTTAAATCAATGAGCGAAAATTTCAAAACGGAAGAAAACCCCTCAAAAGAAATACGGCTCTTTTCGTCCTTTTCAAAATACGGATACCATTCACTCCTCCCCATTGAAAACGCAACAGTTTGCTCTCTCTTCCCCGTCGATTTCCGAGCTTACGGATTTTTGAATTATATAGTTTCTCGCTCGTCCGATTATTCTTATTATGAAATCAAAAGCCCTTTTGATCCTCTGCTTACCGAAGGTATATTATACGGAAATCAAAGCTTTTATTTATGTATTTCCAAAAAAGACGACAAAACATTAGATATCACAAACTTATTCAATATGCCAGAAGAAAAGCTTAACGAATTAATTGAACTCACAGAAATAATAAAAAATCATCTTAGCCGTGCAAAAATATATTTTTCTTACGCTTCCGAGGAACATTTTAAGCTTGAAGAAATCTATAAAGACGCTATGGACTTTGAAAAAAACTCGGAAATACTAGAAAAAACGCTGTGTGATATCGACAAAATTTTACTTTTATAACTCTTGATTTTATTGACAAGAAGAACTATATATGTTATAATTATAAAAAAATTGGGATGCTACCGTTGTAGCATCCCAAAAATATGACTTGAAATTTACGCGTTAAGACCGTTAACAATAGCTTCGGTATCGGCTGCGATAACAAGCTCTTCGTTCGTAGGAATCATATAAACCTGAACGCGAGAGTCGTCTGCCGAAATCTTCACGGGCGTGCCGGAATGTCCGAATTCGTTTCTTTCAGCATCAAGCTTAACTCCAAGGAATTCAAGTCCTTCAAGTGCTTTTGCTCTGATAAAGGGAGAATGCTCACCGATTCCTGCGGTAAATACGATGCCGTCAAGACCACCCATAGCCGCTGCATAAGCACCGATGAATTTCTTGATCTGATAGCAAAGCATATCGTAAGTAAGAGCAGCTCTCTTGTTGCCGGCTTTCATTGCCGCCTCAACGTCACGGGAATCAGAGCTTACACCGCTTATTCCGAGAAGGCCGCACTGCTTATTCATATAAGACTCAACTTCTTTAGGAGTCATATTCTTCTTTTCCATGATAAAAGGAACGATAGCAGGGTCAATAGCTCCGCAACGTGTTCCCATCATTATACCGTCAAGGGGAGTGAATCCCATAGAGGTATCATAGCACTTTCCGTCCTTAACGCCGCTGATAGAAGAGCCGTTTCCGATATGGCAAGTAACGATTTTTTTACCGTTTGCTTCTCCGCCCATAAGCTTTATCATTTCACCGCTTACGTATCTGTGAGAAGTTCCGTGAGCGCCGTAACGGCGAACACCGTATTCCTCGTACATATCGTAGGAAATTCCGTACATATATACTTCTTCGGGCATGGTCTGATGGAAAGCGGTATCAAATACGAGAACCTGAGGCTTGTCAGGCATAGCATCGATGCAACCCTTAATACCCATTATGTGTGCGGGGGTGTGCAAGGGCGCATAGGAAATGCACTTTTCAAGTGTTTCCATAACCTCGGGGGTTGCAAGCATGGACTCGGAGAAATAAGGACCGCCGTGAACAACTCTGTGACCGATAGCTTCAATCTCGTCGATAGATTTGATGCAACCTACTTCCTCATTCAAAAGGGTCGCTACAACAAGCTTGGTTGCGGCTGAATGGTCAGCAAGCGCAGTTTCCTTTATGTATTCGTCTTTTCCCTGAGTTTTATGAGTAATTTTTGAACCATCAATACCTATTCTTTCGCAATTACCCTTTGCCAGAACGTTACCCGAGTTAGTATCAAAAAGCTGATATTTAAGGGAACTTGAACCGGCATTAACAACTAATACTTTCATTGGTTTTACTCCTTGTTTTTTAATACGCTACTATTATACACCTATTTTCTGAATTTATCAACACATTTTTTAAATTTTTATGGAGGATATTGTTATGACCGTTGCAATAATTGCGGAATACAACCCGTTTCACTGCGGTCATAAATATCATATAGACCAAATAAGAGCGGCTTTCGGCGCTGATACTGAAATAATAGCCGTTATGAGCGGTAACTTTACCCAGCGTGGGGAGATTGCAATAGCTGACAAATATAAGCGCGCGGAGTGGGCAACCCTTGGGGGCGTTGACCTCGTGCTTGAATTGCCCTTCCCATATTCCATGTCAAGCGCAGAGCTTTTTGCAAAGGCGGCAGTTAAGATAATTGACTCTCTCGGCGTTGTTGATTATCTGTCCTTTGGAAGTGAATCCGGAGATGTTCGTGCGCTTTCCGAAATTGCGCTGAATATGCGAAAGAAAATATATTTCGATACCTTTTCTTCCCTTTTTGAAAACGACGATTACAAGAGTGCCGGCTATCCCGCAGTTTCGGAAGCCGCATACCGCCTGGCGTTCGGAAACGAAATTCCCGACAATCTTTTTGAATCAAACAATATACTTGCACTTGAATATATAAAGGCAATAAATGAATTTAATTCCGACATCAAGCTTCACACAGTAAAGCGCTTCGGCGCCGCATATAACGATACAAATCTTTCTGAAAACGGATTTGCAAGCGCTGCGGCAATACGCGAAGCAATTAAATGCGGAAAGAGCGAATATTTTAAGGATATTCCGGACGAAATACTTCCCTCTTTTCTTTCGGCTCTAAACGACGGCTCGTTTCCAACTGACGAGGACAAGCTTTCCGGAGCCGTTATAAGTTATTTCAGATTAAATCCCACCGAGTCGGGTAGCGATATTTTCGACGTCGGCGGCGGTTTATATAATCGCCTCAAAAACAAAAGCTTTGAGGCAAATAATATATCATCTTTGGTGATGAGCGCTATGACAAAAAAATTTACTACCGCGAGAATCAGACGCTCGGTTTACTATTCCTTCTTTGGCGTTACCTCCTCCTCTGTTAAGGAATTACCCGAATTTACACAGGTTCTTGCGTTCAGCAAAAATGGGCGCGCATTACTGAAATCCATAAAAGAAAGGAGCGGCATCAAGATTATAACGAAGCCCTCGGCAAAAGATTCCTTATCCGAGAGAGCAACAAGGCAAAAGGATTTGCTTGACAAAGCAGATTCCGTCTTTCAGCTCACAAAACCGAAAAGTCATTCGGGAGATTATAATCTTAAATCCAAACCGTTTATAAAATAGTATATTTTGCGATTTATTAGCTCTGTCTTTTAATGTCGAAGCTATTTACTTTCCAAAATACGTCTGCTATTATGTAAATGAATTTGGACACTAGCGCCGTCAATTTCAAATTTTTGAAAGGAGAACACAAATGTTAAACACACAGGGTGTTTCAAATGACGAATTCCTTGAATTCAAGGGCAGACCTCTCGTTCGTCAGGGCGATGATATCTATTACGGCGATATGTCAGATGAATATCACGTCTACTTAATGATAATGGATGACAAAGAAACCGCAAAAGGAGTTAACGTACCTACGACCATTATGGTACAGTTGAAGCAGAAAGATTCTGCTATGCCGAAAAAGCAGGTAATTTCAAACGGTCTTGTTGATGCGCTTGAAACCGCCGCAGCTTGGCTTGACCGCGTATAAGCGGCTTATTTTAAACGTGCGCTACACGCCGTAGCGCAAGGAGGTAAAAAATGAAATCGTCAAAAATTAACGGTTTGGAGAAGACCGTGAGTTTTGCTTTGAT
>JAZORS010000036.1:0-3775 GCA_045656725.1 Eubacteriales bacterium
GTAACCGAAGAGGTAATTTCCGACCTTGGCGCAATTGATAAGCCAAAGATTTACGTATATAATAAATGCGATTTGGCGGAGGCATTGCCTGCTTTAAATAAAGAAAACAAAAGCGTTGTAATTTCAGCAAGGAAAAATCTCGGAATTGATTTGCTTCTTGAAATGCTGGAAAGCACAGTTACAGCGATGAAGCGCGAATGTGAGCTTTTGATTCCGTATTCAAATCAAGGCGCTTTGAGCGCGATTTATAACGATTGCTCGGTTAAATCGGTTAGCTATCTTGATAATGGAATTTCCGTCGTAGCGGTTCTTGACGAGAGAACGATAGGGCAGTATAAAAAATATATTGTTAAGTAAACGGAGAGTTAAATGGAAGCATATACCACCGTATTACACAGCGGTAAATTTGAATATGAAGAAAAAAAGTCCGTTTTTTACGGTGAGGCGATGCCTGTATCAAGTGAGAACGAGGCACTTGAATTTTTGTCTTCAATAAAAAAGAAATATCCCGACGCAACTCATCACGTTTATGCTTACGTGCTTCGTGAAAATTCGATAATGAGATTTTCAGATGACAGAGAGCCGCAGGGAACTGCCGGTATGCCGATTCTTGATACAGTAAGAAAAAACGATTGCACAGATGTTATAATAGTCGTTACGCGTTATTTCGGAGGAACGCTTCTCGGAACGGGAGGCCTTGTCAGAGCTTATACCGCGGCGGCGGTCGGAGCTTTGAAAGATGCCGAGATAATCAAATACGATATTTATACGTCGTTTGAAATTCTGGTTTCATATTCGGACCATGCTAAAATCGTTTCGCTTCTCGAAGATGCAGGATTTCGCACCAAGAACACAGATTATTCGGACCTCGTAAAAGTTTCCGGAAGTATAAAAAAAGCTGATACCGAAAAGCTTCTTGAAACTCTTACGGAAGCGTGCTCGGGCAGAGCAGAGTATAAAAATTTTTCGGATAATTTCGAATTTTAATAAAATATATAAAATTGGGGAAAATAAAAAGTATTTTCCTCTTTTTTTTCGTATATTATAATGAAAAAAGTCACAACAGGGCAAATTTAGTGAATTTTATAAAAACAAAGGAGGAGTTATGATTAAAAAAGAGATAATTGACGAAATAATTTTACGAAACGACATTGAATCTCTCATAAGCAGCTATATCTCTTTGAAGCGCGCGGGCTCAAATCTTAAGGGTCTGTGTCCTTTTCACAGCGAAAAAACTCCGTCTTTTACCGTTTATCCCTCTGATAATAGCTTTTACTGCTTCGGTTGTGGCGTTGGCGGTAATGCAATTACCTTTATAAGACAAATGGAGCATCTTGACTATCCTGATGCTGTGGCATTCCTTGCGAAACGTGCAAACTTGACCGTGCTTCTTGAGGACGAGCCCGAAGAGGATAGGAAAAAAACGATTAGCAAACAAAAGCTTTATAAAATGAATGCCGATGCAGCCAAATTTTTTCATCACTGTCTTGTTTCAAATAATCCAAAATCAAAGGCGGCGCTTGAATATTTCACAGAAAAGCGCCATCTTTCAATGGCAACTATTAAGCATTTTGGATTGGGTTATGCCCCCGATAGCTATGATTCGCTCCTTAATTATATGCAATCTCTCGGTTATACTAAGGACGAGCTTGTTATTGCATTCCTTGCCGGAAAAAGCGAAAGAGGAACTTATTACGATGCTTTCAGAAACAGAGTAATGTTCCCGATTATCGACACAGCGGATAACGTTATTGGCTTCGGCGGCAGGGTTATGGACGATTCCAAGCCAAAATATAAAAACACTATGGATACGCCTGTGTTTAAAAAATCGAGAAATTTATTTGCTCTGAATTTTGCCAGACACAGCGGAACGGAAAATCTGATACTTTGCGAAGGATATATGGACGTTATATCCTTGCATGCCGCGGGATTTACAAACGCTATTGCAACGCTTGGAACCGCAATTACCGCGGAGCAGGCAAGAGTTATCAGCAGATACACTAAAAAAGTCATCATTTCTTACGATGCAGATGCCGCCGGACAAAAAGCCGCACAGCGCGCAATTAAGATACTTGAAGAGGTTGGACTTGACGTTGGTATAATCAAAACACCCGATGCAAAAGACCCCGACGAGTACATAAAGGCGCACGGAAAAGAGAAATTTGCCGACGTAATTTCCGGTTCTAAAACCAAGTTTGAATATAATATGGAGGGTATACTTTCAAAGTATGACCTCAAAATTCCACAGGATGTCATTAATGCGGTCGCAGAGTTGGAAAAACTAATTTCCACTATTTATTCTAGGGCAGAACGTGATGTTTATATAAAACACGTTGCCAAAAAGCTTGACGTTTCTGCGGAAAGCATAAGCCGTGACGTCGAGCGGCTTGTGCAGAAAAACCTACGCCAGAAAATGCAGGAAAACAATCAAAAGCTTATCAGAGATTCAGTCGGTTTTTCCGATAGAATCAACCCTGATTACGCAAAGGCTCCGGTTGTTGCCGCCGCCGAGGAAAGTGTTCTCGGGCTGATGCTTCTTTATAAGGAACACAGAAAAAAAGTTTTCAAGGATTCGCTTCTTTCGGAAAACGATTTTTTCACCGAATTTAACAAACGTGTATTTAACTATCTTAAAAATTCTCACGATTCTTTTGCCGACGATTTAGGCGAACTCAACGATGCCTTTAATCCCGAAGAGGTTGGCAGAATTATGAGAATGAAGGTCGGAAGAATTGATTACGATAATTCCGACAAAGTACTTTACGAGTGCATATCCGCTTTAAAATCGGCGCTTAACAAAAAAAACACGGAAAACATATCGACTTTCGATGAATTAGACAACTTACTTAGCAATATCAGAAATAAAAAGGATGGTAATTAAAATGAGCAGGGACAAAATTAACGCAAACGAAATAATTGATTCAAAATCCGACGGTAATATACTTAACTCGGATATAATGAAGGCGCTTGAAGATATTGACTACGATTTGACTCAGGTTGACCTTGAAACAGCTTCACCCGAGGAGCTCGAAGCCGAAAATCTTAAAGATCTTGAACACGACGTTGAAGTTTACGAATCGGAGAAAATGGAAACGCTTTTGAGTCAGGAAGGTCTTTCCATTGACGACCCTGTCCGTATGTATCTTAAAGATATAGGAAAAATTCCTCTTCTTTCTCCGGAGCGTGAAATGTATCTTGCAGAACAGATATCTCTTGGAAGCAAGGCCGCAAAGGACGAGCTTATTGAAGCCAATCTTCGTCTTGTTGTCAGTATCGCGAAACGCCATGTTGGAAAGGGAATGTATTTTCTCGATCTTATTCAGGAGGGTAACCTCGGTCTTATCAAAGCGGTTGAAAAATTTGATTACAGTAAAGGATATAAATTTTCAACTTATGCAACCTGGTGGATAAGACAGGCAATTACAAGAGCTATCGCGGACCAGGCAAGAACAATAAGAATTCCCGTTCATATGGTTGAAACGATACACAAGGTTTCAAGAACTGCCCGTCAGCTTCTTCAGGAATTCGGCCGCGAGCCCACGACTGATGAAATTGCGGAAAAGCTTGATATAACAGCGGACAAGGTGCGCGAAATAATGAAGATCGCGCAGGATCCCGTTTCTCTTGAAACACCCATAGGTGAGGAAGAGGATAGCCATCTCGGCGATTTCGTTGAAGATAACGATTCTCCCGCGCCCTCCGATAGCGCATCTTATTCTTTGCTTCGCGAGCAGCTTTGTATCATTCTCAATACTTTGACTCCGCGTGAATCTCA
>JAZORS010000037.1:0-7082 GCA_045656725.1 Eubacteriales bacterium
TGTGCTTGTCAATCTTTGAAATGCAGGTGTAGATAGGAAGCACCATGTACGGAAGAAAGTCGTACACCATACCGAATATAACAGCGCCCTTGGTTCCGACAATTTTCATGCTGGTGCCAAGAATCGTGTTGAGAATGCCGCCGTTATCGAGAATTGCCATAAGAGAGTATGTTCTTATCAGAAGGTTGGTCCACATAGGAAGCATCAATAGCATTATAAAAATTTTCTGATGCTCGGGCTTTGCCTTGGATATGATATAAGCCAGGGGGTAACCGATAATAAGACATACAAATGTAGCGATTATCGAAAGTTCAAGCGAAAGGCCGAAAATCGGCGCATAGTCCGGCAATGTAGCAATGTTCGAAAACGAAAAATTGCCGTTTGCATCGATGAACGCGTAATATAAAACAATTATAAGAGGCAAAACGATAAAAAGAATCGCCCAGAAAATATGCGGAGCTGCGGCTATTGAGCGCATTAACGATTTTTTGTTCATTTCGTACCCATAAAAGAGCAGGAGCTCTTATACCTTTTTAGAATTCAGATTAAAATTCCTCTGCGGAATCCGCGTCGGAAAGCTGGTCGAGTTCGTCAGAGAAGGACGAGTAATCTCCAAACATTCCGGAGTATTTGGATTTTTTCATAATATGAATAGCATCGGGTTCTATGTAAACGCCGATTTCGGAGTCCGGAGCAACGTAATCGGTTGACTGTATCATCCATTTAAAGTTATTAATGTCTACGATTATCTCGTAGTGGACACCTTTAAACGTTATACTTGTAACCGTTCCCGTGAGCATACCCTTTTCGGGAGCAACGACGTCAATATCTTCGGGTCTTATAACGACGTCAACCGGCTCGTTTTTAGAAAAACCGCCGTCAACGCAGTCAAATACGTGAGATGCAAGCTTTACACGTTTGTCAGCGAGCATTATACCGTCTATGATATTACTTTCACCGATGAAATCCGCAACGAAAGCGTTTTCGGGCTCGTTGTAAATATCGGTGGGCGATCCAATCTGCTGGATTTCTCCGTCTGCCATAACAACAACGGTATCGGACATGGAAAGAGCTTCCTCTTGGTCGTGCGTTACGTAAACGAAGGTGATACCTATTGCCTGCTGAATGGATTTAAGCTCGTTTTGCATATCCTTTCGAAGCTTGAGGTCAAGAGCTCCGAGGGGCTCGTCAAGGAGTAGGACCTTCGGGTGCGAAACTAGCGCTCTTGCAATGGCAACTCTTTGCTGCTGTCCGCCTGAAAGAGTGCTGACGCTCTTGTTTTCAAATCCCGAGAGGGCAACCATTTTAAGCATTTCCGTAACTCTTGCTTCTATTTCAGCCTCTTTAATCTTTCTGAGGCGCAAGGGAAAAGCGATATTTTCATATACGTTAAGATGGGGGAATAAGGCGTATTTCTGGAAAACTGTGTTAACGTTTCTCTTGTGAGACGGAACGTCACTGATTTCAACTCCGTCGAAAAACAGCTCACCCTCGTCTGCTGTTTCAAATCCGCCGATAATTCGAAGAGTCGTCGTTTTGCCGCAGCCGGAGGGGCCGAGAAGTGTTATAAATTCTCCGTCTCTGATATAAAGGTCAATCGAATTTAAAACCTTTTCTCCATCGTAGGATTTTGATATTCCTTTCAACTCAATAAGCTTTGTCATTTTGTTAAAACCTGATTCCTTTCTTTGAACACCGAATCGGAAGCTGTATTTTGTCATAAAAGATATAAAAAAATCGTAAAAGATATGACGAGAGTAATTATAGCAAAAACAACACGCATTTGCAATAGTTTTTTTAAAATATTTTTTTGGAAATTTGCCGTTTAAACATAATTAGGTCAAATTAAGCAGTATTAAGTTGGTAAAAAATCACAAAAAGCTCTCTTTTTCTCTTGAAAGCTCCCAAAATCTCATTTATTCTCTTGAAATGTTGTTTTGTATCAATTTTTTAAGCGAGAGAACAAAAGATGAAAGCATAACCCCGAAAATCCAGTATCCCTCACCGATTTTCAGAATCAGGTAGAGGGCAAACAGCATAAGAGCGTATGTAAAATAAAACGAAAATAAAAAAAGCGTTTTGTATGCTTTCTCGGTGCTTTTTGAATATAAAAAGAAAATGCATTCGCAAATTTTATAGCCGTCGTAGCCCTCAATAGGCATTAAATTAGAGAGCCCCGTAAATAGATTTACAGCGGAAAATAATGAGAAATAATCTGAAAAAATCCCCAAACGCGACAGCATAAAAAAGATAAAGGCGGCAAGCAAGCTGAAAATCGGTCCGCCTCCAACCAAAAGTGCTTCTGTTTTATATGAACTTGTTGAGAAAGCTTTAATTCTTAACCCTGTCGGATGTGGGAAAATCGTTAATCTTCCGGCAAATATTCCAAACGCAAAATGCCCAAGCTCATGTATCACAGCAGCCAGCAAAGTCATAACGCCAAACGTTATGGAATCAAAGCTGAATATCATAAAAACCCAGAAAAAAAGCGGCAGAATCCGGTTTAAAAATTTCAGAACTTTCATAAACGCACCTCAAAAAAACCTTATGATACTTTATATTTGGTTGCTTGACAAAATATTAAAAATATGGTATAATTTACAAGATAAAATTTAGGAGTGTTTTAAATGGCTAAAAATACTGAAAAAGTATCGTATGGCGATCAAAGTATAAAAAGTCTTAAAGGCGCGGAAAGAGTAAGGAAAAGACCGGCGGTTATTTTCGGCTCGGACGACCTCGTGGGATGTCAGCATTCGTTTATCGAGATACTTGCCAACTCGGTAGATGAAGCCCGTGAAGGATACGGAGAAAAAATAATTGTTAAAAAGTACCTTGACCTTTCCATTGAGGTTGAGGATTTTGGGCGCGGTGTTCCTCTCGGATATAACGAAAAGGAAAAGCGCTGGAACTGGGAGCTCGTTTTCTGTGAGCTTTATGCCGGCGGAAAATATGACAATAACGGCGCGAATGCCGCTTATGAATTTTCTCTCGGCCTTAACGGCCTTGGTGCTACGGCAACTCAGTATTCGTCGGAGTATATGAGCGTAAAATCATATAACGGCAAAACATTATCCGAAATGAATTTCAAAGAGGGCGAACCGAAGGGAAAATTAAAAGTTAGCGACATTGAGATAAAGCCGGGCGCGAAACGCGTAGGAACCGTTATCAGATGGCGCCCCGACCTCAAGGTTTTCAAAGAAATAAACATTCCGACCGAATTTTTTGAAAAAACGCTTCAACGGCAGGCGTTTGTAAATGCGGGGATTAAATTTATATTTGAAAACGAGGTATCGTACGGAAGATTCGAGCACCGTGAATTTTATTATGAAAACGGTATTGCCGACTATATCAAAGAGATAACGGACGGCGCAAGCTTAACAAACCCCGTTTTGTGGAAAATAGAAACCAAAGGCCGTGACAGACAGGACCTTGACGACTATAAGCTTAAAGCGGAAATTGCGTTCTGCTTCTCAAAGGAGGGCAGGAGTCAGTATTACCATAATTCGTCCTTCCTTGAATACGGCGGCGCTCCTGATAAAGCGGTGAAAAACGCATTCACCTACGAAATTGACAAATACATCAAAAATCAGAACAAATATACTAAAAACGAGTCGAAAATCACCTTTGAGGATATTGAGGACAACCTTACCGTAATAATCAATTCCGCCTCAACGCAGACCTCGTACGAAAACCAAACGAAAAAGGCAATAACAAACGCCTTTATTCAGAAGGCGCTTACGGATTTTATAAAGACGAATCTTGAAATTTACCTTATTGAAAATCAGTCGAGCGCTAACACCATTATCAATCAGGTTCTTATTAACAAAAGAGCCAGAGAATCCGCGAAGAAAACCAGGGATGATATAAAGAAAAAGCTTACAGGAACGATGGACGTTTCCAACAGAGTCGAAAAGTTTGTTCCTTGCCATTCAAAAGATCCCGAGCTTCGTGAAATTTATATAGTCGAGGGTGATTCTGCGGCATCCAGCTGTAAGCTTGCGAGAAACGCTGAATTTCAGGCAATAATTCCCGTAAGAGGTAAGACGCTTAACTGTATGAAGAGCTCCTACGAGAAAATATTTTCGAGTGATATTATAGTCGACCTTCTCAAAGTAATCGGATGCGGCGTTGAGGTTAAAACTAAAAAATCCTCTGACGGAATTGCGACCTTTGACTATAAGCTTCTTAATTGGAATAAGATTATAATTTGTACGGATGCCGACGAGGACGGATTCCAGATAAGAACGCTTCTTCTTACGATGTTCTACCGTCTTTTGCCCACACTTATCGAAAAAGGGAAGATATTTATTGCCGAATCGCCCCTTTATGAGATAAATTCCGGTAAAGATACGTTCTTTGCATATAACGACCAGGAAAAGAACGACATAATTGCAAAGCTTGAAGGCAAAAAATATACGATTCAGCGCTCAAAGGGACTTGGTGAAAACGAGCCGGAAATGATGTCAAGGACCACGATGTCACCCGAAACAAGACGCCTTATTGCGGTAAGTCCTGCGGATGCTGAGGAAACTGCTAAAATGTTTGATATCCTTCTTGGCGACGCCTTGCAGGAAAGAAAAAAATTCATAACCGAATTCGGTCATCTTTATATCAAAGATGCGGATATTTAATAGATAATTTGTATTCTGAAAGGTAAAAAAATGGCACTTTTAAAGAAATCTACGAAATTTAGCGGAGTTAAAGGTCCGCTTCTCACAATTGTTATGGACGGTGTGGGTATTGCCCCAGATAACGGCGCAAATGCGATTGCCGCTGCGCATACTCCGACTCTTGATAAATTGATGAAAGAATATCCGACTCTCGCCATTAAGGCTCACGGAACGGCAGTAGGCCTTCCGAGTGACGACGATATGGGCAACTCCGAGGTCGGTCATAACGCGCTTGGTTCAGGACAGGTGTTCGCGCAGGGCGCAAAGCTTGTTTCGCAGTCTATAGAAACCGGTAAAATCTTTGAATCTGAAACTTGGCGCGAGATTGTTGATACCGTAAATAAAAATGCGTCTACCTTGCATTTTCTCGGTCTTTTTTCCGACGGAAACGTGCACTCACACATAGACCACCTGAAATCGCTTATCGAAAGGGCAAAAAAGGAAGAGATCGGCAAGGTAAGAATCCATATCCTGCTTGACGGACGTGACGTTGGCGAAACGAGCGCCCTTGACTACGTTTGCCCCTTTGAAGAATATATCGCACAGCTCAGGTCGGATTCTTTTGATATAAAGATTGCATCTGGCGGCGGAAGAATGCAAATAACGATGGACAGATACGAGGCAAACTGGGCAATGGTCGAAAACGGCTGGAAAACCCACGTTCTCGGAGAGGGCAGACAGTTCGCAAGTGCCGAAGAAGCTATAAGAACATACAGACAGGAAAGCGGAGTTATAGACCAGGATCTCCCCGCATTCGTTATCGCAGAGAACGGGGCTCCCGTCGGCACCGTCAATGACGGTGATGCGGTTGTATTCTTCAATTTCAGAGGTGACCGTTCTATCGAAATTTCAAAGGCATTCGAGTCCGGCGCGGAATTTGACAAGTTTGACAGAAAACGCGTGCCTGATGTTGTTTATGCAGGTATGCTTGAATATGACGGTGACCTTCATATTCCCTCAAAATTCCTTGTAAATCCGCCCACAATTACCAATACTATGACGGAGTATCTTGTTGCCCTCGGAATTCCGGAGCTCGCAATATCGGAAACGCAGAAATACGGTCACGTAACTTATTTCTGGAACGGAAACAAGTCCGGAAAGTTCTCCGAGGAGCTTGAAACATATATTGAAATTCCGTCCGACGTTGTTCCGTTTGAGGAAAGACCGTGGATGAAGTGCGCTGAAATTACCGATAAGCTCATTGAATGTATGAGATCCGGTAAGTATAAATATTTGAGAGTCAATTTCCCGAACGGCGATATGGTAGGGCATACCGGTTCCTTCCTTGCAACCGAATGCTCTATGGAGGCCCTTGATCTTCAGCTTGCAAGAATCCTTAAAGTGGTAGATGAGCTTGAAGGCGCGGCGCTTATCACGGCCGATCACGGAAATGCTGACGAAATGTACGAAATTGACAAGAAAACCAAAACTCCGAAAGCGGATAAAAACGGCGCTTTTAAATCAAAAACAAGTCATACGCTCAATCCCGTTCCTTTTATCGTCTACGATAACTTTACCGCTGATTCGTATAAGATAAAGTTAGGTAGGGAAGATTTCGGTCTTTCGTCAGTTGCCGCAACCACGGTAAATATGCTCGGTTATGAGGCGCCTGATATCTGGGATGAATCTATGATTGATATCGGTTGAGCAAAGCTGAATATTTAATAAAACCGCGCAGACGGATTCCTCTTTAATTTGAGAAATTTTTCTGCGCGGTTATTGTATTTGATTTTTGTTGAAAATTGTCGTATATCAAAACTGCAATATGCGCAAATTTGTACAACATGCACAAAATAATCAATCTCAAATGTTTATGATGCATAAAATCCTTTTGCCCCAAAAAAATAAATAATAAAAAAACGCTTTTGTTCATACTTTGGAAACATATATCTGCTACAATTATCACCGTTTTGTATATTGCATATTATATGACGGGGCACATTTCTTTTGAACAAAACAAATGTAGTGTTAAAATTTGGAGGATTTTATGATAGCTGAAAATCTTGAAATAAAGCACAAATCTTTTGGCAACGGAACTGTTGTAGCCGTATCCGGTAAGTATATGACCGTGCGTTTTGGAAACGGGGATAAAAAGTTTGTTTATCCGGATGCCTTTGAGAATTATCTCACTCTCGCCGATGGCAGTGTAAGTGATGAGATAAAGGCCGATATCAAGGTGGCAAATGAAGCTAAACAGGCAATTCTTAATAAGAAAAATGAAGAAAACCTTCGCGCTATGACCAAGGGTATTGTAATTCCCGGAAAAGAAATAAGCGTTGCCGAGGGTGAAGACGAGGAGAACAGATTCAAATCTTCCGAGCAGGAAGAAAACTGATTTTGTGTTTAAATTTAATGTATTGTGAGCCACGGTTTTATAAAATCGTGCCTTAATGTTAGCCGTAAGGGAGTCGA
>JAZORS010000038.1:0-2410 GCA_045656725.1 Eubacteriales bacterium
GGTGACCGAAGTGAACACCTGCTTCAAGCAACTGCTTGATTGAAATTTCGAACATTTTATGTTCCTCCTTGGTTTTTCCGCCATAGCGACATTTTCCTGCGACTTCTCACGGGAGAAGCACCGGCAAGAAACCGACTCGCTATGTGAGATATATTTTTGTCTGCGAAAGCGCAGCTTTATTATATTATCACACGCAAAACCAAATGTCAAGCAGAATTTTATTCACGGGCAGGCGAAGCGTAATAATTTACAATTTGTTAATAAATCAACGGAAGGGCGGCACTAATCATGGCGTAAGTTTTTTCGGCTAAAACAGCAAGCATTTCAAACGGTAAAGGATTTTTCCCTTTTCCGAGCTCCACCGTCAAAGACGGTATTCCCAGAACCTCGCCGCAATAATCAGAAAGACCGCCGTATGCCGCAGTTCCGCTCGGGATTTTCACCTCGTAAGAAACGCTTTTTGCAATTTTCGCGGCCATTTTTGCCGTTTTAGGACAGCCGCGAGGTCTTGCGTAAATTTCTTCGCCTTGGGTGTGGAGCGATATGATTAAATCCGGAAAAAGAACTCTCACAAGGTTTGCCACGGCGTGCGATTCCGGTTCGCTTTCCGGACATTCTCCGGAAAAGAGGGTTCTTCCGTTTGTTATATTCTTCTTTGCCTCTATCGGTTTATACTCGCAGAACCGATAGTCGTAATTGTGATTCAGGTCAACTCCCAGGGCATTTGACTGCCAAAACGAAAAATCCTCCCCCTCATTCATTCCGATAAGCCGAGCTTCAAACGGATGCCCGACGGCGCCCGAAAGGTTTATGTCGACTCCGTCGGGATTTACGCACGGAACTATCCAAAATGTAAACATTTGTTTGAATAATTCGGGAGTCATATGAAAGCATTTCACGCCCCGTGTTAATTTTTCATGTATTTTCTTCATCAAAAGATAGAGAACGTTTGCTGTTATATATTCCATAGCGTGATGCGCGCCGAGAATCAGAATTTTCTTTTTTCCCTCTCCGACAGAAAACGCCTCAATTTCTTTTCCCATGATGCTTCTTCCAATAACCGAGCACCTGAATTCCTCCCACCCGAAAAAGACAAGCTTTGAAAACTCGCTCCGCACGGTGTCTGTTGCGGGCTTATAAAAAAATTCGTTTTTCACACTAATCCCCCATCTTATAATTTTGCTCTTGAAATAATTTCGTATATATGTTAGAATAAGACGAATATGAAAGGCGGACAAAAATGGAAAACTCAATTTTGCGCAAAAGTGCTTTTCCGAAAAAGATTGTATATCTTATTCCGGCGGCTCTGTCTTTAACGCAGTTTCTTATATTTTACATACCTGAAATTTACAAGTATTCCGCGCCGGAATGGCTGCTTTACCTTTCGCTGTTTTTGCGAATGGCGCTCGGTGCTATAATTCCAACCGTATCCGCATTTGCTCTTTTCGTCCTTTCTCAGCGCTCTACGTCGGCGCAAATGTCTTTAAAAGCAATAATGCTTACTCTGCCCCGTCTAATCTATCTTCTTCCATATAATTACCTTTATTACGCGGCTGTGGGATACGATTTTCTTGAATCCGTTTTATTTTGTTTTATAAAATGCCTTTTCTTCGTTATACTTTACTCACTTGAAATTTTCCTGTATTCCTTTATAGCCCGCCGGTTTTACAGAAAAAGCGAAAAAAAGCTCGGCCGCAAAGCTTCTTTCTTTGACGAAAGTCAGATGTTTGACTTTGCTTTGCCCGCACACATAGCACTTTTCGCCATATCCTTTTCGCGCTTCTGCGTTGATTTTATAATCGAGCTTTACTACTTGATAAATTACGTTATAGAATATGCTGACAGCTATCGTTTAGGTGAAATATACTTTATAATCGGAAAATTCCTGTTTATTCTTCTGTTGATGTTTTTAACCTATTTCATCTCGATTTTTATGAAAAGGAAGATGGAAAAGAGTAATCCCCTTTCAAATTGAGCAAAAAGGGGCTGTCGCATTTAGGCATAACCGAATAAAAAACAAGTGGAGATGTTTTAGCTTAGCATCTCCACTTTTACTTTTATCTAATTTTAAATTATACTATGGTCGAAAACCTGCGGTTTTCCTCAAAAAATTAAAGTTTTTATTCTATCGCCGTTTCCTCCCAAGGGCGTATAGTATACGCCTCTCGGTCGGAGAACGACAATTTCTGCTCTAAATCCGTTCGCCCCGGGTCTGTCGTATAGGTTTATATTTTACGAATTATTTTTGGAACGGTGGGCTTTTGCGTGCACGGCAAGCTCGTTTACTATATTGAAAACAAGCGAAACTGCGGCAAGTCCGCCTGCGATGCCGAGGGTTACTGTTAGAGTTTCGGCAAGATATTTCCACACGAGATCGAAATTTTCCGCAATCAGATTGTGCATCGTTCTG
>JAZORS010000039.1:0-15116 GCA_045656725.1 Eubacteriales bacterium
GCACAAACGTAACCGAGCGAACGCCCTGCTCCGCAAACCGCAAGATAAATAGCTTCTGCGTCATTCATAGTGGGCGACACGGCAATATAACCTATTCTCTCGCCGGGCAAGGAAAGAGATTTTGAATATGAATAGCAAACAAGAGTGTTCTTGTAGTAATTCATAAGATAAGGAACGGAAACCTCGGAATATACGAGCTCTCTGTACGGCTCGTCTGCAATAAGATAAATATCTCTGCCGTATTCCTTGGATTTTCTTTCAAGAAGCTCGGATAGGGCCTTTATTTTTTCTTCGGTATAAACAACGCCGCTCGGATTATTCGGGGAATTGATTATAACGAGCTTCGTTTTCTCGTTTATCCTCTTTTCAAGGTCATCAATGTCGATTTGAAGAGTTTTGTCTTCAGGCTTGCTTATAACGAGCTTTGCGCCTGCATTGGCAACGAAAACTCTGTATTCCGTGAAAAACGGTGCAAAAACTATACACTCGTCGCCCTTATCCTCTTCAACGAGGGCTCTTAAGCAAATAGAAAGAGAAGCCGCCGCTCCGCAGGTCATATAAATATACGAGGGAGCTAAATCAACGCCGAAATCACGCTTGATTTTTTCAGCAATCTTCGTTCTTACGGTAAGGTCGCCCTGCGCCGAGGTGTAACCGTGGAGTTTAACGGAGTTTTCAGTATTGAGAAGCTCAATAAGCCCCTCGTTAACCTCCTTGGGCGCCGGCACGCTCGGGTTTCCGAGGCTGAAATCAAACACCTTGTCCGCTCCGATTTCTGCCGATCTCGTTTTGCTGTATTCAAAGATTTCTCTTATTATAGAGCGCTTGTTTCCAAGCTCAAACATTTTAGAATTAAATCCCATAAAAATCACCTGTGTTAAAGACCGAGCAAGCCTGCTGCGTTCTTATAAAGTATTTTATCGAGTGTTACTTCGTCTTCAATATAAGACTTGAGAATTTCAAGGTCTTCCCCTGCATCGCTCCAAGGGGAGTCACTTGCAAAAAGGATTTTATCAGCCCCGTGCTTGTCGATGATTTTGAGGAGCATATCCCGACTTATATCACGCATGACGTATGCCGTGTCAAAATAAACGTCCTCTCCCGCAAGCTCGCTGTAAACTCCGTCGTACATTTTGTTTGCGCCCATGTGGGCAAAAACGAGCTTTCCGTGAGGCGCTCGCTTTATAAGATCACGCACAAGCGGTGGCGTTGAGCGAACGGGCTCGCCGGGGAATCCAACGTCAACTCCCGAATGGGTAAGGACGACAAGATCAAGCTCTTTCGCAGAGTTAACGATTTTCACGTAACCCTCGTCGTTTATAAAATGGCCTTGATAATCGGGGTGTATTTTAACGCCGATAAATCCGTTTTCCTTGATCCATTTCATTTTCCCCTCAATATCCTCGCAATCGGGATGAATTCCGGCAAAGGATATAAGGCGCCTTTCTTTATCCGAAAAGCTCCTGTTTAATTCAAGAGCGTATCTGTTTGTGCTCTCGAACTGCTTTGGGCTGGTAAGCACGGGAAGATTGACGGAAATATCTATTCCGTTTTTTTCCATATCTCTGATAAGACCGTCTGCCGTTCCGTCCGAGAAAGGCGGAATACTGCCCTTTTCCGAAAGATATTCAATGGTTTTTTTCGCTATTTTATCTGGGAAAACGTGTGTGTGGAAATCAATTACCATAAATTTTACATCTTTTTAAGGTCATCGCAGGAAATCGTGCGAACCTTGTTATCTTCAAGAATTTTATCAAGCACATCAAGATTTGACGCTTTGAGAACTACGTATGCGGCATCGGATTCAATAGAAAGGCCGTACATATATTCGATATTAACTCCGTTTTCGTCAATAACCTTCAAAAGAGTCTGCAAGCTTCCCGACTTGTGGGGGATTTCTATTATGGAAACGTTTGAAAGCAAGGACGAAAATCCGTTTTCGTTAAGCTTTTCTTTTCCAAGGGCCGCATTGTCAACGATAAGGCGCAAAAGACCGAATTCCGTCGTATCAGCAAGGCTGAGAGAAAGAATGTTAATTTTGTTTTCCTTTAATACGTTAAGAACCTCAGAGAGTCGTCCGGATCTGTTTTCAATAAACACTGTAAGCTGTTTTGCAAACATAATTATTTCTCCTTTGAATCAAAAAATTTTACGCTTGTCGATTACGTGAACTGCTTTGCCTTCGCTTCTTTGAAGGGTTTGCGGCTCAACGATTTTAACCTTGGCGCTTATGCCGAGAGCCTGCTGGATTACGTGAGCTATCTTCTTCGTGTGAGCTTCAATAGCACGCACCTGGTCGGTGTAAAACTCGGGTTTAAGCTCAACCTGAACTTCAAGTGTGTCAAGATTGTTGACTCTGTCAACTATCATCATGTAATGAGGAGTTACCTCGTCAACCTCGGCAAGAGCCGCTTCTATCTGGCTCGGGAATACGTTAACGCCTCTGATTATAAGCATGTCGTCAACTCTGCCACGGAATTTCGAAATACGTGCGCTCGTTCTTCCGCAAGCGCAGGGTGTTCTATCCATGCTCGTCAGGTCCTTCGTTCTGTATCTGATAAGCGGAATACCCTCCTTGGTAAGCGTGGTAAATGCAAGCTCGCCGATTTCGCCGTCAGGAAGAGGCAAAAGGGTTTTAGTATCAAGGATTTCGGGATAGAAATGGTCCTCGCAAACGTGAAGGCCGTTATGGTATTCACAGTCGCAGGCAACGCCGGGGCCCATAACCTCACTGAGTCCGTATATATCATATGCTTTTATTTTGAGCTTATCCTCAATTTCGCATCTCATCTTGTCCGTCCACGGCTCAGCGCCGCAAATAGCAGCCTTGAGCTTTATCTTATCGAGCATACCCTCGGCGGCAAGCACCTCGGAAATATGTAAAAGATATGAGGGCGTGCATGCAATCGCAGTAGCGCCGAAATCCGTCATCATGGTTACGAGCTTTTTAGAGTTACCCGTGCTCATGGGAACGACCGTTGCGCCGATTTTCTGCGCTCCGTCATGCGCTCCAAGACCGCCTGTGAAAAGACCGTATCCGTATGCAATCTGAATAATATCGTCCTTCGTAACACCTGCCATTGTAAGACAGCGTGCAACGCACTCAGCCCAGACGTCAAGGTCGTGGCGTGTATAACCAACTACCGTCGCCTTTCCCGTCGTTCCGCTTGATGCGTGAATTCTTACTATCTGCGAGTTAGGAACGGCGAAAAGTCCGAAGGGATAATTATCTCTTAAGTCGTCCTTTGTGGTAAAGGGGAGCTTCGTTATATCGGAAATACCCTTTATATCGCTCGGCATCAAATCTACTGCCTGCATTTTTTTGCGATAAAATTCCACGTTATGATAAACGTAGTCAACCAGCTTCACAAGACGTGCAGACTGAAGCGCTGTCATTTCATCGCGCGACATGGTTTCCTTGGTTTCATTCCAAATCATTTTTTCTCTCCAAAATCAGCGGTTTTTATTATATCCAAAAAGGAACGCTTTTTTGTTTATTTCAATGGTTTTCGGGGGAACGGTTTTTTCAACGGTGTCGATAAACACCTCTTCCTCAAATCCTATAAAGGGTGCGCTAAAGCCAAGCACCACGGAATTTAAAACCTTGCTGTTTCCGAGCGAAAGAGCAGCCCCCTGTCCGTCTATCGTGTAAACACGGTGGTTTTTTTCAAGCTCCTCGACTATGTTTTTCGGGTATTCCTTTGCACCGATTACGACAGTCATAGGGTCAATTCTGCAATCGTTTATAACAAGCACTCCGTCTTTTTTAAGGAAATGTGCGTAGCGCTTTGCTTCGAGCTTTTCAAAAGCGATTATGAGGTCCGCCTGTCCCTCTTCTACAACGGGCTCGTTTACCTTGTCACCGAAGCGCACGAAGGTAACAACGCTTCCGCCTCTTTGAGCCATACCGTGAACCTCGGAAATTTTAACGTCATATCCGGCTTCAAGCGCCGCTTTACCGATAATTCTGCTGGTAAGAAGCGTACCCTGTCCGCCAACGCCGACTATCATTATATTTTTAACCATTTTATCTCTCCACCGTTTCAATAGCGTTGAATTTACAGTAATTTTTGCAAAGTCCGCAGCCGTTACACATAGTTGCGTCAATCTTCACCTTGCCGTCCTCCCCACGAGTCATAGCGGGGCAACCTATTTTAAGGCATGCGCCGCACTTTTTGCAAGCATCGCTATTAACCTTGCAAACGCTCGTGAAGCGCTGATTTTTAAGAAGCACGCAGGGCGCTTTAGTTATAATAACCGTGAGCGTATCGCTCTTAACGCTCTCGGAAATGAGCTTTTCAAGACCCGAAACGTCAAAGGCGCTTATCTCGTGCACCGCCGGCACGCCGATAGCACGGCAAAGCTCTGCTATATCTATAGCGTAGGTTTCTTCGCCTTTGAGCGTTTTTCCGGTTGCGGCATGCTCCTGGTGTCCCGTCATACCGGTTGTTCTGTTGTCAAGAATCATAACCGTTGCCGTAGATTTGTTGTAAACCATATTTATAAGCGAGTTTACACCTGTATGTAAGAAGGTCGAGTCACCTATAACGGCTACCCAGTTTTTGACGTAGTCCTTGCCTCTTGCCTTTTCCATTCCGTGAAGTGCGGAAATGCTTGCGCCCATACAAATAGTAGTATCAATAACGCCAAGGGGCGCAACTGCGCCAAGAGTATAACAGCCTATATCGCCCGAAGCGTGAATTTTGAGCTTGTTAAGAACTGAAAATACGCTTCTGTGAGGACAACCGGGGCAAAGTATGGGCGGACGGTTGGGAGCTTCCTCTTTTTCAAAAACAGCCTCGTCCTTGCCGGAGAGGAAGCGTCTTAAAAGGTTAGCGCTGTATTCGCCCTGACGTGTAAAGTTTTCTTTACCTTCTACCTTGAAGCCCCAAGCTCTTACCTGCTCCTCAATAACGGGCTCAAGCTCCTCGAAAATAACCACTCTTTCAACCGAGGAAACAAACTTTTCTATTAAGTTACGTGACAGGGGGTTGACTATTCCGAGCTTAAGCACGCTCGCATCGGGACAAACCTCCTTGACGTACTGATAAGCAATTCCGGATGTGATAAAGCCGATTTTGGTGTCGCCCCACTCTATACGGTTAAGCGGGCTCGTTTCAGCATCGGCGGCAAGTCTATCTTCTCTTTCCTCAACCACCTTATGTCTTCCGATTGCGGAAGCCGGCATCATAACGTATTTCGCTACGTTTCTTGAATATTCCTTATCCGAAACCTCGCATCTGTCACAAAGCTCAACCACGCTCTGCGAGTGCGCAAGCTTCGTTGTTGTGCGAAGAATAACGGGGGTGTCGTATTTTTCGCTTATCTCGTAAGCCGCCTTCATAAATTCCTTTGCCTCACCGCTGTCGGAGGGCTCAATTACGGGCACGTGAGAGGAGCGTCCTATCATTCTCGTATCCTGCTCGTTCTGCGAGCTTGCAAGACCGGGGTCGTCCGCAACGACTATTACCGAGCCTCCGCCCACACCCGTGTAAGCAAAGGTGTAAAGCGGGTCGCTTGCAACGTTAAGTCCTACGTGCTTCATGCAGGCAAGGCTTCTGACACCGGAAACCGATGCGCCGATTGCAACCTCAAGGGCAACCTTTTCATTCGGAGCCCACTCTGTATAAACCTCGTCGTATGCGGCAAGGTATTCGCTAATTTCCGTGCTGGGCGTTCCGGGGTATGCGCTGGAAAGCTTAACGCCTGCCTCATAAGCGCCTCTTGCTATTGCCTCATTACCGAGCATTATAATTTTATCTGACATTGTTTTTCTCCATTTCTTTATAAAGGCATTTATACGTTTCTCAAATCCTTAACTCTTTTCGCCTTGCCCTCAAAGCGCTGAAGAGTGTTGGGGGATTCAAGCATTATTTTAGCGTCAAGACCGAGGATAAGCTTAATTTTTTCTCCAACGGCTCTTTTGATTCTTTCAAGCTCCGAGAAGGAGTCCGTGCTTTCAAGAAGCTCAACCTTAACCGTAAGCTTGTCAAGATAACCCTCTCTTTCAAGAATTATCTCATAGTGAGGTCCAAGCTCTGCAAAACTGAGGACAACCTCTTCTATCTGGCTCGGGAATACGTTAACGCCACGTATTTTTATCATATCGTCGCTTCTGCCGGAAAGGTTTTCCATACGGCAGAACGTTCTTCCGCAACGGCATGGCTCGTATGTAAGCTTCGTTATATCCTTGGTTCTATATCTTATAAGAGGAATACCCTCTTTCTTTATACAGGTAATAACAAGCTCACCCCACTCGCCCTCGGGAAGCACCTCGCCGGTTTCGGAATCTATAATTTCGGGAATGAAGTAATCCTCGTTTATGTGCATGCCCGCATGCTCAAGGCACTCGCCTGAAACGCCGGGGCCCATAAGCTCACTCATTCCGTAGTTTGAAGTGATAAGAACGTCCTTGCCCCAGAATTTGTGCATTTCCTCACGCATAGCGTCGGTAAGAAGCTCACTTCCTACAAGAGCGATTTTAATTCCGAGGTCCTTTTCGGGATTATAGCCCATCTCCCGTGCAACCTCTGCCAAGCGAAGCGCATACGAGGGAGTTGCAACGAGAAGCGAGGTTTCAAAATCCTTCATATACATTATCTGCTTCTGCGAGTTACCCGTTGACGAGGGAACAATCGCTGCGCCTATATTTTCAAGCCCGTAATGAAGTCCGAGAGCGCCGGTAAACATTCCGTATCCGAAGCAAATCTGCGCTACGTCACCCGCGCTTGCGCCGCCCATACAGGCAATACGCGAAACACATTCCGTCCAGGATTCAATATCCCCTTTGGTGTAGCCAACCACAGTGGGCTTGCCCGTAGTTCCGCTTGACGCGTGAATTCTGACCAGCTCCTCGCGCGGAACGGCAAAAAGACCGAAGGGATAGTTGTCCCTCATATCCTGCTTTGTAACAAACGGAAGCTTTGCGAGGTCCTTTAAGGACTTTATATCCTCGGGGCGAATACCTGCATCGTCCATTTTCTTACGGTACGGCGGCACCTTTTCGTAAACCCGGCTAACCGTTTCCTTTAAGCGTTCAAGCTGTATTTTTTCTATCTCTTCTCTTGAAAGAGTTTCTTCCTTTGACCAAATCATTTTATAACTCCGCTAAATTAAAATACTAAATTTCCCCCTCAACGCTCTTGTCAAATGCCTCGAAAATAATTTTTTCTTCGGGAGCTTTTGTCATAAGCGAAACGGCGAAAGTGACAACAAGTGAAAAAATCATACAAACAACTCCGATAAGGGGAGAGCACGAAACGCCGCTTTTAAGCGCTTCGCCAAAGCTTCCCGCCCACGCGTTTTTGTCGTAACCGAGAACCACCGTGAGCGTTGCGGTCAAAACAAGGGAAGATGTTATCGAAGCCCAAACTGCGCTTTTTGTAACCTTGCGCCAGGTGACACCAAGAACGTACGGACCTATAAAGCATCCGGCAAGCGTTCCCCAGCTAAGTCCCATCATATATGCGATTGCCGCGATTCCTACCTTTTCGTTAAGTATAGCAATCACAACGGAAATAACGACAAAAACGAGGCATAAAGCGCGCATTACGAAATTTACCTTTTTGTCGTCAGCATCCTTGCCGACTGTTTCCTTATATAAATCTATTGCGATAACGGATGCGCCCGCAAGAGAAACCGAGGAAAGAGTCGACATACTCGCCGAAAGAAGCAAAACCGCAATAACTCCGATAAGGCCCGTCGGTATTACCTTTGCAAGCATAATCGGAATAACGTTTGAATCGGGAACTCCGTTTGTTTCGGGGAAAAACGCGGAAAGAGCGCCGGTGAAATATGCAAAAAATCCAACAATAATAGCGAATGCCGTGCTGACAACCACGCCTTGCGTTATCGCGCGCCTGTCGCGTATCGCGTAATACTTATGTATAGTCTGCGGAAGCGCCCATACGCCAAGGGAGGTAAGAAGAATAAGTGAAATGAGAGAAACCGTGCTTCCGTAAAGCCCCCGACTTTCAGCATTAAAGGTAAACCAAGTAAGATTCGGGTCGTTTACGAGCTTTGAGATATCCCAATTGACGTTATCCGAATTCATAAAGCAAATAACCATACAAACGATACCGAAAATCATTATGATGCCCTGAATGAAATCGGAAAGGGCAGTTGCGAAATAACCGCCGAGAAAAAGATAAAAGGCAGTCAGAAGAGCGAGAATTATCATAATAATCCAACCGTCTATACCGAAAACGATTCCGAAAAAGCTGCCAAGTCCGTTATAAACGGATGCGGAATAGGGAATAAGAAAAATGAAGATTATGACCGCGCTGACAAGCTTAAGTGTTCTGCTGCCGTAGCGCTTTTCAAAAAAGTCGGGCATCGTTTTAACGGAAAGCCTCTGCGTCATATTTCTTGTGCGCCTTGCGAGAACGAGCCACGCGGCAAGCGTTCCGATAAGCGCGTTTCCGATTCCGATCCAAACGGAAGCAAGACCGAAGCTCCTGCCGAACTGTCCTGCGTATCCGATAAATATAACGGCGGAAAAATATGTAGTTCCGTAAGCAAACGCCGTCATCCAGCCGTTAAGACCTTTTCCCGCAAGGAGAAAGTCGCTGACAGAGCCGGATCTTGTCTTTGTATAAAGTGCTACGCCTATCATTGTCAAAGCGTAAAAGACTAAAATCAGATAATCCAAGAACATGTTGCCTCCAAGTACGCGCGCCCTGCGCGCTAAAAGATTTAAAAGTATGTTATAAAGTATATCACTTTTAGTGGGTGTTGTCAAGAAATTTAAAATAAATTTGAAAATTATCGAAAAAAAGAAAAACTTGCCGTTTTTTTACAACAAAAGAGGAGCAAAAAGTGTAAACTTTTATTTTCATTTTTCTGCATTCCTTTGCGTTTACGACTGTTGTTATTTTCTTCTTTTATAAAACACCCGTGTCAAATTGTTGGTTCGAAAAAGCAAATATAAATGAATTTTCCACCCTAAAAAGCATTGAGCATAACTGCAAAAAGAGTTATAATGTATTTGGGAGTCTGTTTGTCATTGACGAAGAACCGCAGTTCGTCTTTAAATAGAAAAAAGGGACTGTCTAATTAAAAATTCAAGAAAACGAAAGTTTTTCGACCGCGTCTTGACAAATATAAGGAGTTTTTAATTCAATACCGCATTGCTGTTTTCAATGCAAATAGGCGCAAAAAAACATTTTTTCAGAGTACATTCGACGCAAAGTGCCAATATGTCTTATTTATATTTTAAATAAGTATTGCTTTTTTCTTCATGATGTGTTATAATAATACACAAAATAACAAATAAGGAGTAGCATTTTTGCTTAATATAAAATGGACCGCAGAAAAAGTTTGAAACTTTCTTTAAACAGTATTTACGGCACGTTAAAAAAGAACAATGCAATAACGGTTTTTCTTTTTCTAATGATAAGCTCCACCGTAATATACACCGTATACCTCTTGCTTTCGGAAGGCGCTGCCACGAAAAATCTTTTCGCCTATTCAGCCGGCTTTGGCGGAGATATGTTTATGGACTTTTACAATTCCATGCGTGATGTTGCAAACACCGATATAACTTACACCGCGCGTCACGTTATCTATCCGCCTATGGCAAATTTTATCTTCCTTGTTTTTTCAAGATTGGCCAACCGCGCATATACGGGAACTGAATTCTGGGAAAGAAAAAACTGGGTTCTTTATCCGGACGTTATGTTTTTGAATTTTGTGTTCCTTTGCACCGCAATCGTAGCAATATACGCTTTGTTTTCCGACAAAGTCAAAACATCCAACCGTCTTAAATTCCTGATAGGCGTGTTTTCAGTTCTCAACGTTCCCATTATTTACACGCTTGAACGCGGTAATATTATTCTTTATTCCGTTATCGGTTTGGCGTTTTACGCGTTCTTCTACGATTCTGAAAGCAAGCTGCTCCGAGAGCTCTCGCTGATTGGTCTTGCGTTTTCGTTTTCAATAAAGCTTTATCCCGTTATCTTCGGCTGGCGACTTTTATCGGATTCCAGATACAAGGATGCGGCAAGATGCGCTGTATACGGAGTTCTTATGCTCGTTTTACCGTCGTTTTTCTTCGGCGGGCCGAAATGCATTCTTCAAATGCTCTCGAATATGACGAGCTTCTCTCCCGCACTGCCGAACTCTTTGCTTTCAAATTTGATAGGCGCAAACGCCGCAGCTGTGATAAGCGATATCTTTCTGATAGTCGGTGTTGCAGTCTTTATCCTGTTTTCGCTTTTCATAAAAGATATTTCCAAATTAATAACCGTGGGCATGTCCGTCCTGATCTTTTTCCCTTCGTTTTCGATATTTTATTCTTGGACCTTTATGCTCATACCCATTTTTATCATGCTTTCCAGAAAAAGTATAAAAGGGTTCGACTGGTTTTATTTTATACCGGCAATCATACCCTTTATGTTCTTCCCGGGACTTCTCGTTGAAAATTACCGCGCTTTAACAAATGTTGTCGCGCTTATACCGATAGCAGCATCCGCAGCTGAACTCATATGCACCTTGATTCGTTCTCATAAAGAAAAACGCTCGGTGAATTTGTTGTAAGCAAAAGGTGACTTTTTATGAAAACCAAGGCACTACTTGACAAAATAAAAGCGGTAGATAAAAAGCATTTGCTGCACGCTTTGATATTTTCCGCTGTTGTATTCCTTATTTACGCTTGTTATTGGAATTCTCCTATATTCCCCTCGGACGAAGCAGAAATATTTATGCACGGCCAGTCAATAGCAAACGGAAAGTTGCTGTACAAAGATATCGCAAGTCAGCACACTCCGTTTATGTATTATTTAGCCGCGCTGTTCTCCATCCTCGGCGCTGACTCGGTGCTGTCTTTCAGAATCTTTTTCTACGTTTTCTACGCCCTTGTTTACGGAGCAATATTTTTCCGCTACGGAAAACGGCTCAGCAAGAAAGCTCTCGTCCTGTTTCCGATAATATACCTTCTGTCGTTGGAAACCATAGAATTCGGAACGTGCATTTTGAGTGACACCGTTCAGGGAATCGGAATGGCGGTTCTTTTCCTCGAATTTATCTTGTTTACCAAAACGCACGAGCTTTCGCTCGGCAGTTGTATTGCAATTTCATTCGCTGTTTTTATTTCATTTGGCTCGGCATTTGTTTCCGCTTTTGCAATTTTCGTAATGTTTTTGACGGTAATTGCCTTTGACCTTTCCTCAATAGGAAAAAATCGCCCCGAATGCAACGCAACGGTGAAAATGATTATTTTTAAATATCTCCGTCTTATAGGTATAGTTCTTCTTCCGTTTGCCGTTTTGATTCTCTATTTCGCGCTTACCGGCTCTTTGCTTGATGCGTTCAAGTGGATATATCATATAAACGTAACCGTATATCCCAAATATATCGGTTATTCAATGAGCATAACAGAAAACATTTTTAACGGATTCAACAGAATTCTCCTTTACTTCAGAACGATGAATTGGAACTTTATCGGAACGGATACTCTTTTGAGAATTCTGATTATCATTTTTTGTCTTGCGTACATTCTTAAATTTTCGAAAGGAAGAGGCGCTCTGATAAAGCTCGCAGGTTCTCTGATATTTGTCAGTGCGTGCGCGACAAGAGGTATTTTCGATTTTCACGGAACTCCCGCTGTCACTATATTCGCTCTCGGCACCGCGTTTTTTTTAGGCGAGTTTTTCGATTCGCACCCTTTAAAAACGGCATTTGCCAAAGCGGCGACAGCAGTTCTTTGTATCGCGATATCTTCGCCGTTTATTTCCGGCGTTTTACCAAACCTTTTCAGAATGGACTACGCTCAGGACGTGCATAATTTTCAAAGCGACCTTTCCGCCAGATATATTGATGCGCTGACAGAGGACGGCGAGGAGATAGGATTCAGCACCCTCGACTGCCACGTTCCCGTTCTGTCACACACCATACCGGCTACCTTGCACGGCGGCTCTGTTCCGTGGTTCTGGGAATACGAGAGCGCAAGTGTTATGCAGAAGCTCACGGCTTCGCCCCCAAGAGTTTATCTTTACTACGAGGACCTCACCGTCTGGGGATATTCGATGCGTTCTTACGCGCCGGAGCTTGTCGCCTTTATAGAAGGCAACTATACTAAACTCGGATACGGCACTTCGACCGTCTGGGTTCTCAATTCTTATTACGAAGAAGCAGTTTCGATAATTAACGCTCTTGATTAGAGCGAGATTATATATAATTTTATCAGAGAGGTATTGACAATGAAAGTAGTTATATTGGCCGGCGGTTACGGCACAAGAATCTCGGAAGAATCTCAGTTCAAACCCAAGCCCATGATAGAAATAGGCGGCATGCCTATCATCTGGCACATAATGAAGACTTACTCCTACCACGGCTTTAACGAATTCATCATCTGCGCCGGCTACAAGCAGGCGTACATCAAGGAGTGGTTCTCTAATTACTTCGTTCATAACAGCGACGTTACCTTTGATTTCACGAACGGAAACAAGGTTGAGGTCCATTCGCAGCACACAGAGCCCTGGAAGGTAACCGTAGTTGATACGGGTCTTGAAACTATGACGGGCGGACGTATCAAACGCATACAGAAATACGTTGGCAACGAAACCTTCCTTATGACTTACGGTGACGGTGTTTGCGACGTTGATATCGCGGACCTCGTTAAATTCCACAAGTCACACGGAAAAATCGCAACCCTCACCTCCGTTGTTCTTAAACAGGAAAAGGGTGTTCTCGACATTAAAGAGAACGGCTTTGTAAAGAGCTTCAGAGAAAAGCAGATTAACGATGGTGCTGCTATCAACGCGGGCTTTATGGTTCTTGAACCCAAGATTTTCGATTATCTTGAAGGCGACAAGACCGTATTTGAAACCAAGCCCCTTGAAACTCTCGTTGAAGAAGGCGAGCTTATGAGCTACCGCCATAGCGGCTTCTGGCAGTGCATGGACTCTATGCGCGAAAAGCAGCTTCTTGATACTCTTCTCGCCCAGAATAACGCTCCCTGGAAGAAATGGGATTAATATAAAATTTCGGAAGGAATTAAAGAAATATGACTTTCAGACAGGTGTTCAATTTCTATCGGGGCAAAAGAGTTTTCATAACCGGTCATACCGGCTTTAAGGGCTCGTGGCTCTCAAAAATTCTCGTTGATGCCGGCGCTATCGTTACCGGTTACAGTCTTGAAGCTCCCACCGAGCCGAATCTTTTCGGCATAAGCGGTCTTGAAAAGGAAATGAAGAGCATAATAGGTGACGTGCGCGACTTCAAAAAGCTCAAGGAAGCGTATTTTGAGGCAAAGCCCGAAATAACCTTTCACCTTGCGGCTCAGCCGATAGTAAGAGATAGCTACAAAGACCCCGTTTATACTTATGAAACCAACGTAATGGGAACGGTAAACATTCTTGAATGTGCCCGTCTTTACGGAAAAACCAAGAGTGTCGTCAACGTAACCACCGACAAGGTTTACAGAAACAACGAATGGTGCTGGGGATACAGAGAGGACGAGCCCCTTGACGGTTTTGACCCGTATTCCAACTCCAAGAGCTGCTCGGAGCTTGTAACTCACAGCTACATCAACAGCTTCTTTGCGGGCACGGGAACGAGAGTTTCAACCGCAAGAGCCGGTAACGTTATCGGCGGCGGGGACTTTGCTAAAGACCGTATAGTTCCCGACTGTGTAAGAGCGCAGACCAAAAACGAAACTATAAAGGTCAGAAACCCCTATTCCACAAGACCTTATCAGCACGTTCTTGAACCCCTGTTCGTTTATATGACTATTGCAAAAGCGCAGTATAAGGAGCAGAAATACGCCGGCTTCTATAACGTCGGTCCTGACGACTGCGACTGCGTTACCACGGGTGAGCTTGTGGACCTTTTCTGCAAGCACTGGGGCGAAGATGCAAAGTGGGAAACCTACGCCGAGCAGAATGCGCCTCACGAAGCTAATTTCTTGAAGCTCGATTGCAGCAAGATAAAATCCGTTTTCGGCTGGAAGCCGAGATTCCATATGGAAGAGTGTATGGACTTCACCTGCCGTTTCTACAAGGCATGGCTTGACGGAAAGGACATCGGCGAAGAAATGAACAACGAAATAAATGAATTTATGGGAGAAATATAATGGCTAGATGGATTGACGAAAGCTCCGCAAGAGAAGAAATCAAAAATCTCGTAACGGAGTATTACAAACAGTTTAAGGAAAGCAAAAAATCCTTTACCCCCGGTGACAGAATCAGCTATGCTTCGCGTGTTTTTGACGAGAAGGAAATGTGCGCACTTACCGATGCCACTCTTGATTTCTGGCTCACCACCGGCAGATTCGCAGACGAATTTGAAGCAAATTTTGCTAAATGGATAGGCGTAAAATACGCGCATCTTGTAAACAGCGGCTCATCTGCAAACCTTATCGCATTTATGACTCTTACCGCTCCCGAGCTTGGCGAGAGAAGAGTTAAACGCGGCGACGAGGTTATTACGGTTGCCTGCGGATTCCCCACAACTGTAACTCCCATTCTTCAATACGGCGCAGTTCCCGTGTTCGTTGACGTTACTGTTCCTCAGTACAATATCGACGTAACACAGCTCGAAGCAGCGCTCAGCGAAAAGACCAAGGCGGTTATGATAGCTCACACGCTCGGAAACCCCTTTGACCTTAAAGCTGTAAAGGAGTTCTGCGACAAGCATAATCTCTGGCTCGTTGAAGATAACTGCGACGCGCTCGGAACGCAGTACACTATAAACGGTGAAACTCGTTTTTCGGGAACTTGGGGAGATATCGGAACCTCAAGCTTCTATCCTCCTCACCACATGACGATGGGCGAGGGCGGATGCGTTTATACAAACGACCCGAAGCTTCACCGCCTCATTCTCTCCTACCGTGACTGGGGCCGCGACTGCATCTGCCCCTCAGGACAGGATAACTTCTGCAAGCACCGCTTTGACGGTCAGTACGGTCAGCTCCCCCAGGGCTACGACCACAAATACGTATACAGCCATTTCGGTTACAACCTTAAAGTTACCGATATGCAGGCGGCAGTTGGCTGCGAGCAGCTCAAAAAGTTCCCCTCATTCATTGAGCGCCGCCGTCACAACTGGGATAGACTCAGAAATGCGCTTCTTCCCGTAGAGGACAAGCTCATTCTTCCCGAGCCCTGCGAAAACAGCCG
>JAZORS010000040.1:0-2041 GCA_045656725.1 Eubacteriales bacterium
GTTATTTTCGGCGATACCTCGACACCGCCACCGAAGGTGGAAACGGAGGAAGAGCAGAATGAGTAACATTATGCTCTGCTCCAAGTTTTCACCGCTTCTTGACCCCAACGTTTCCGAGGTGGTCGAACCCTCGGGGCGTTCTTCAGGCAAGTCCACCGCAAACGATATCGCCGCCGTGATCCTGATGCTCCAAAACTGCGATAACAATATATGGTATCCTTACTAAAGCCGTATCGTTCAGCGAGCAACGGTATTAAATCTGATAACTTTTTCTCTGTTTTGGCAAGGAACTTCTCGACAGCGGTTTTCCACACAAAGGTATATTTGTTTGCATTAGCTTCTATCTTTGTTCCGTCTACGAATAGATTCTTGAATTTAACTTCTCCCATTTCGTATAACTTCTCCACGAATTGGTAGAACAGCCCTTCGATTGCATTTTTCAGTTTTTCGCTTTGAAATCTTTTTATAGTTGCCACACTTGGTATCGGCTCGTCTTGAAGCAACCACATAAACCTTACGTCTGTTCGACACGCTTTTTCTATTGCGTATGACGAGAATTTGCGTTCCATATATCCAAATACCAGCAACTCAAACATGGTTATTGGATTCACTCTTCTCCAATGTCTCAGATAACTATTGAACAGTTCCGTATAGTCCAAACTCTCGCATATTTCAGCTACTTTTAACACTTCATCGTCTTTTGATATTTTTATTTCTAAATTTATTGGCAAAACCACTTGACTTTTATTTCTCATTGTTGTATAATTATCTCGCTTTCTTGTTGGTTATTTTGTGGTGATTTAATTATACAACAAAGCAAGCGGCAACGCAATACCTTTTCGGTAAAACGTTGCCGCTTTTCTTTTTTTCGGGACTCCTTAGTGAGCTAGCCCCTTTCTGGCACCCGCAACGGGAATCGAACCCATAACTGCCCCTTAGGAGGCACAGTCGGAATTCGTACCTTGCGTGCAGGACATGCTTAAAATACATGTTTTGCGTATCTTCGCTATAATTATACCATAAATTGCAGAAAATTCGCTATCTTTTCTAAAATTTTTAGCTTTTTTCTCGTGAAAAAACGGCGTGGTGCCAAACAGGGTGCCAAAAATGGTGCCAAATTTTGCAGCCATTTTGAGAGGGTTTGGTATCGGTGCGTAAAATCACGTTTGCTAACTCTTTGCAAACAATGTGCATTTCGGCTGGACTTTTGCGGTTTTGTGTGCGATAATTGCCTTCCCTGAAAGGAGGGCGAAATTATGGCATTACACAGAATGAGAACCATCAACGAGGTGCTGCGAATTATCCAAGAGGCCGATCCGGAATCAGCGATCACAGCAAATTGCATTAGATCACTTTGCAAGAAAGGCACCGTTCGCAGCGTGCAAACCGGAAACAAAACGCTGGTAAATCTCGACGATTTCCTTCGCGTCATCGGATTCGATGAGGAGCAGCAGTCACCAGCGCAAAAGACCAATAACTGAACAAGCACACCAAAGGAAGTTCTCGGCGCCCGCGCGTCGGGAACTTTTTATATATAAATAGGAGAACGGGTGAAAAAAGTTTACAAAAATCGCCAACAAGTTTCCCGTCAGCACTTGATATTTCTCGTCAAACGTGGTATAATTGATGAGAATACTATTGGAGGTGACGAGATGCGCCACTTTGATTATACGAGTCTTGTAAATCGCACATGGGACAATGAGGTGATCAATTATCTAACCCTCATCCATGAGTACAAAGGAAAGCAAGCAGCATATATACAACAGAAACCGTTGGAGCTGGAGCGCTTGGTTGAAATCGCAAAGGTACAGAGCACCGAGGCATCCAACTCGATCGAAGGTATCCGTACAACCGAGACCCGTCTGCGTCAGCTCATGAGCGACAAAACGACGCCTCGCAACCGTGACGAGAAAGAGATCGCCGGATACCGCGATGCACTCAATATCGTGCACGAGAACTTCGATTATATCCCGCTGACACCGAATTATATCCTGCAGCTGCATAAGATACTGCTCAGTCACACCGATTCTGGCTTCGGCGG
>JAZORS010000041.1:0-18315 GCA_045656725.1 Eubacteriales bacterium
GCACCTATGCATTGGTTATTTTGTGCCGAGTGGATGCATTTAATTTCATCAAGTTCCATTTCAATACCAAGATTTTCTTTTACAAATTCCACCGCTTTGGTAATTGCAAGGTAAGAATCACGCTTACAGCAGCGAGGGCCGCCAACTTCACCGATTGCACCAAGAGCGCTTGACGTCATTTTGTTAGAGAGTCCCCACGCTTCATTTGCGAGTGGAGTCGAGCCCGTCACAATAGACACGAACATTCCGGCACTTACACCTGCGCCGCAAGCTCCCCAGAATCCACATGCACCTCCGGGAACTTTCTTTCCGCGAGCTTGCATTTCGGAAAGTGCTTTCACGAGATCGATATCACCGCCCGCATTTTTATAAGCGGTGAGCAATGCTGAGCCAACCATAACGTGATGCTCGGGGCCGTGCATATGGCAAAACGGAAGTGCCATCAGCTTTTGAATAATCTCGATGGGATTTTTCGATTTTTCGCCAAGACAAACACCGATAATACTGTCCATTCCTTGCGTATGGCATTCGTTACATATGTAATGACCGTTTTCACAAGCGGTCTTGCTGTTTTCTTTTTTGTGGCAGATGGCGCACTCCATCAGCACGTCCTGCTCTGAATATTTCAGCGGTGCACCGCAGATTAAGCATTCATCTTTCATAGCGTTCTTCCTTATTTTTCAATTTCGCCAGTCCAATCAAGGATTCCGCCGAACTCGACTATATTGGTATAGCCGAGCTTCACGAGCTTTTCCGCTGCTTCCTTGCTTCGTCTGCCGCTTCTGCAATAAACGAGTATCAGCTGCGCTTTGTCGGGCAGTTCGGGAATATCGGCTGTGCCTATTTCCTCATTCGGAACGTTGACAGCACCCGGGATATGACCTTCGGCATATTCGTCGCGTCTTCTCACGTCAAGAATTATATAATTCTTTTCCTCTTCCATCAGCTTTACGGCTTCCGACACGGTTATCTGCTTATATCCGGGAGAATTTCCGGGAGCAGTACATGCTGTAAGAAGCAGTGACGACAGTATTATTGGGATAATTCTTTTTATCTTTTTCAATTTCTTGTTTCCTCTTGTTAATATTGCAATCTGATTTATAGCGATTTTTTTAAATATACCATATCGGTAAGCTGAACACCGCACTCAATTATCGGGTGATCATAGTTGTCTATAAAGAAATTCGGTATTATATGCGAGGGGACAAAGCCGCACTTTTCGTAAAAAGGAACTGTCAGGGGACTCTCCCCCGTACCTACCTGCAAAACCGAATAAGCTCCGCGGTATTTCTCGCTGAGAAACTCAATCAATGCTTTCGCATAACCCCTCCCTTGATATTCGGGCACGGTGGCAATATTTTTTATTTCAAGCACGCCACATCCTTCGTCGGTTACGACGCACTCGCACTTGACTCCGTTATCGTCAATCAGATACATCGTTCCCCGGTCAAGGTATCGGTCAATCATATCCTCTTGCTCATCGGCAAGCAGCAACAAATCAAGATATTCCCTTTTGTTTTCGTTTATCTCAACAATCTTCATTTTCAGCCCCGCGAAATGAAATTTACATTTATTTAATAGCGACAATTACCGAGAATTTCTGATAAGAATAGACGCATTCAACTATCTTAAATCCGCTATCGCGAAGCATTTTGATTTCTTCTCCGACAGAGCATTCTCTATCCAATTTTTGCCGCTCTCTCCACAATTCAATATCATGCGCGGTCAATCCACTCGTTGCTAATTGGCTTTCCCAATAAGAATTAACCCATTCAGAAATCTCGGCTTGCTCTCCACAAAACTGATCGTAGTTTACAAACAAGCCGCCACTCGGCAGTTTATCATATATTTTTGCAAATAGTTTTTGCTTATCCGCATCATCCAAATGATGAATTGACAAAGCTGAAGCAATGACGTCGAAATCTCCGCTCGGCAGTTCTTTTGAGTAATCCATCACCTGATAAGATACGTTGTCAATGCCATCAAATCTCTTGCGAGCGACATTCAACATTTCATCCGCTATATCAACCAATACGTATTCTGCGAACGGACATTCCCGATACCAGAAATAAGACAGTAGTCCCGTTCCTGCTCCCAAATCTAAAACTCGTTTGGGTTTTTCAATATTGGAAACAATAAACCTTGTTGTGTTTTCGTAATAATCATTGAAGCAAGGTATGAATTTTTTTCGATTGGCATCATATTCTCTTGCTACAAGATTAAATTGTTCTTTTACGTTCATTTTTAACCGTTCCTTCGCATAGTCAAGTACGCTATTTGCTATACAAATTCCAAATTTTCGACAAGCATATTATATCACACGGCGCGTGCTTTTTCAAGTTTTGATTCGCTTATTTAAGCAAAAAAGGCAAACGCCGTGGCGTTTGCCTTTTTTTGCTTTTAGCTTCAAGCTGTTAAATCTAACCTCTTACCAATGCTCGGGAGCGTCGCCGCAGTCCGGAACGTCAAGCGGAATGCTTCCCTGCTTTGCGCTCTCGATAGCTACGAGGCCGGGAATGTTGGATCTTGCCGCAAACCATGCGTTAAGGGCGGGAATCTTGTTCTCGCAAACCGCCTTAAAGAAGTCGTCGATAAGGAACTGGTGAGAAGCCATGTGTCCGTTTTCAAGGCCTTCGAATTCGGCGGGCAATCTCTTGCTCTCTTCGTTCTGAACTTCAGCAAAGAAAGAGTTCTGCCATGCGCCGTTTGCAACCTTGGACTTGAATTCGGGGTCATTCTTATTCTCAACCATATCCCTCGGGTTAACGTAATCACTTACGTCGGTGAGAATGATTTTCTCTTTTTTCTTCTCTTCGGGAGTGGGAACTCTTTCATAAAGAAGATGCTGAGCATTGCTAAACTCGTAAGCGCCCTTGGTTCCGTAAATTGCGGATATGTAAGAGCTGGGGCTGCCGTAGCCGAAGCCTCGAGCTTCCGTGATACGTGCAGTTCCGCCGTTAGCAAGGGTCATCATGAAATACTGGTTAAGATGCTCGTTGCCCCATTCATTGCCGTCCTTAGTGAACGCAGGGTCACCGGTAGTATCTGCGCAGCCAAAGCCTACAACCTTGGTTGCATAGGAATTAACGGCTGAAATCATCATTGCCGTTGAATGAGTGGGATAGAAGAGCGGAGGCATACCTCTTTCGGCAGGTCTTTTGCCGTAGCTGATTTTATCTATATGATGGTAGTACTGAGCCGCACCGTAGGAGAACTCACCGAACTTGCCTGCATTGAAAGCCTCACGGCAGAACATTGCGCAGGGGAAGTAATAGCAGGTTTCGCCTATTACGTAAGTAAGCTTCGTTTCTTTAACAAGACGTACAATTTCCTGGCACTCCTCAACGGTAGATGCCATAGGAACTGCGGAATAAACGTGTTTTCCTGCTTTAAGAGCGCGGATAACGATATCACCGTGCAAATGTCTTTGAGTGAAGTTAGCAACACAGTTTATGCTCTCGTCAGCAAGTACGTCCTCGTAGGTGGGGATTATATCAACACCGAACTTTTCGGAGAACGCCTTTGCCTTTTCTTCGATAAGGTCACAAACGTACACCTTTTCGGCATCGGGGTGATTCTTAAACAAATTTACGAATCTACTGGAAAAATTACCGCAACCGATAATTGCAATAGTCAATTTTTTACTCATTTAAATATCCCTCCTTGGAATTTGTAACCATTATACCCCGAAAATCAGAAAAAAGCAATACCAAAAACCAATTAAGTTTTGTCATTTTCGTACTTTAATATTTTCCACTTTACAATTCCGTACGTTTGTGATATTATAATTACAAGAGCCATATAAGGAGACTGATATGCTATTTAAAGATATAAATCCCTTTGTAAGACAAGCGCTTACAGCACAGCTCACCGAGCAGAACAGCAAGTACACTTTTAACGAAATAAAAACTGTTGATTGCAGACTTTTTTATATTTTCGCAGGCGAGGGCAAAATGCGTTTCGGGAAGGAATCCTACGCCTTTGAAGCCGGCACGGTTATTCTTTTCGGCGCAGGCACGCCGTATTCGTGGGAAATTGATTCCGGCTCGGTAAATTATTATTCCATAAATTTCGACTATACGCAGAGCAATTCACATATAAACCGAACGTTCCACCCGATTTCATCATCGCAGTTTCTTCATTCGGACATTATCGAAAGCGTTGAGTTCGAGGACGAGGTTCTTCTAAACGAGCCACTGATTATTCCTTATGCGCCTGAATTTGAAAAGGAAATGAAGCGAATCACCACCGAATATCTTGTCGGCAACGAATATTCCGCAATTCTTAATTCGTCATATCTCAAACGTCTTATAGTTGAGATAGTGAAGAAGAAAAAGCAAAGCGCGGGTGCTGTCGGCGCAAAAACGACGGAAACCGTCAAAAAGATGATTGAATACATAAGCAAAAACTATTCAAAGGACATTGACTACGAAACCTTGGCGCAGGAATTTCATTTCAATCCGTCTTATCTCAACCGCATTTTCAAGGCGTACACGGGAAGCAGTATATATAACTTTATTCTGCAATACCGCTTGAATATGGCAATAGAAATGCTCAGCGTGCAAAATCTTTACGTTGGTCAGATTGCGGCTCTTTGCGGCTTCCCCAATCCCTATCATTTCTCAAAAGCATTCAAAAAATGGACCGGCTTTTCGCCAAAGCAGTATAAAAACCAGAACAAAGAAAAAGACAATTCTAAATAAAAAAACGGGTACGGTGCTAATGTCCGTACCCATTTTTTATTCAACTGCAACCACAAACTCGCCGCACTCCAAGGGCGAATACAGCTTAACGGCAAGATAATATGTTTTCCCTGCCGAAAGAAGAATATCTATTTGAAAGTCACGCTCTCCGTCGTGGCTTCTGATTTCATTTTCTTCGCCATCGTACAAAATTCCGTAGGTGTCGCGGTTTCCCAGAGATTTAAAGGTATAAACACCTGATGTGTCCGGCACAAATTTAAAATACACTGTCTCGCCCGGCTCGACTGTAAGCGCGTATTCCTCGCCCTCTTTTAAATAAAGCGCCATCTCAAACGACGAACCGTCACATTCCTCGCTCTGCCACACGGCATAAAGGGTTACGTCAGAACCGCTTTTATATTCTCCGCGATATAGAACGCCGTTCAAAGCCTCGTTCTCGCACCAGCCGAGGAATACGAATCCCTCTCTTTTCGGCTCGGGGAGCATTATTGCGTCTACCGAGCTTATGCTGTCTATTTCACCTGCGCCGCCCGTGACGAACGAGTAAGTAAGCACAGGATTCTCCGCCCAATTAATTTGGCAGTTCGAGGCGTTCCAATATTCTCTCCACCCCTGTGGCTTTGAGGCGAGCTCGCAGTCAATAACGAGCCGATTGCAAAATCTGAACGCATAATCTCCGATTACGGCAACCGATTTCGGAATCAAAATGCGCGGAAGCTGTGTGTATGCAAAGGCGTAAGCGCCGATTTCCGTAAGCGAAGCGCCCTCCGAAAAGCTTACAGCGCAAAGATTAGGCGCAAGCTCTCCGCCAACGGTGCAAAAAAGATACGCGGGTATAATTTCAACGTCTTTTCCAATGTTTACCCGTATTCCGTCACCCAACGCGCCCGCGCCCTCAAAAATATAATCAAAGGCATCTATGCCCTCTATGCGCACGGAGTTGTAGTTTAAGATTTCAAGGTTCAGGCAAGCGCTAAACGCGCCCTTCCCTATTCTTGTAAGTTCGGGCGGTAAAGTAACGGCAGTGAGCGCCGTACAGCTTTTAAATGCGCCCTCGCCGATTTCTTTAAGTGAAAGAGGGCCGTCAAATTTTTCGAGTGCCACACAGCCATCAAACGCGTTCTTCCCTATTGAAGTCAGCTTGTCACCGAAAATTACTTCTTTAAGTGACGAACAAGCCAGAAACAGCTCGTCATCGACCGTGAGAAGCTCTTTTGGTAAGCTTATTCTTTCAAGCGCCGCGCAGCCCGAAAATGCTCTTGCCGAAATTTTATTTATACCGCCCGGCAAAATGACTGTTTTTATTTTATTACAGTCCTTGAATGCCCCCTCATATAGAATTTCAGCACGGCTTACCGTAACCGAAACGAGCGCTTCGGGTATTTTTCCGCCGAAGATATATCCAAAATGCGCATCCTCTGCGCCGCCGTCTTTACCGACGAACGGCACGGTGATGCCTTCAAGCGCGGAGCACCCCTCAAAAGCACCGAAGCCAAGCGTTTTCACCCCATCGGGAATTACGGTATTTTTCAGCGCCGGACAGTTTTTGAAAGCGCCGTCACCTATTATTTCAAGCGAATCGGGAAAATTCAGATTTTCTATTTCCGAGCAAGCGTAAAAAGCCGACTCACCTATACGGACAAGTGATTCCGGAAAATCAAGCTCGGTTAAAATTTTACAGTTATAAAAAGCTCTGTCGTCTATCCCTTCAAGCGTATGCGGAAGCTCTATCGAAGAAAGCGAAAGACATCCCGAAAACATATCCTCACTGATATTTACAACAGGCGCATTTATAATTGCGCTTTTCAGCCCCGTACATTCATAAAACGCCCGCTCGCCAAGCAAGCTTACACTATCCGGAATCGAAATAGCTTGAAGCTTTTCGCAATATTCAAAAGCTCCGCCTGAAATTTCCGTAACAAGTGCGCCAAGCGATATCTTTTCTATATTTCTGCAAGAGAAAAATGCCCTCTCGCTTATATTTCCGCCCCTTAGCGCAACTTCCTTTAAGCTATCGGGGACGCTTTCATTCGTTATGCCGTCACTTTCTCCGAAAAGATATCCTAGGTGAAATTCAAGAAACGGCAAGCTTATCTTGCGTAGTGACGAGCAGGATTCAAAAACGGCAAATCCAATACCTTCCGCGCCGCTTAAATCTATTTCTTTAAGCGACACACAGCCGGAGAATGCATAATCACCGACCGTCTTTACGCTTTCGGGAATTTTAATCTCGGAAAGCTTGGCGCAGTCCCGAAATGCGCCCTCGCCGACAGCGCTGACAGGCGCACCCCGATAGTATTCGGGTATCTCAATTCTTTCCGCGTCATACGAAAAAACGCCTACAACGGCGTAAGTTCCGCCGTCAAGCATCTCATATTTCAAAACGCCGTCACCGTCCTTTTCGGTGAAAAGCATTACGAGTACCGCGAGCAAAACAGCAAAAAGAAGCAAAGCGGTAACAATTATTATGTTTTTCTGCGCACGGGATGCGCCTTTGAATGCACGCATTCTCTCCATTTTTGCTCCTTTATCTCCGTTAATAATAGTTAAAAGATATCACAAATGAAGAGAAAAATCAACGAATTTTGTCTTTTTTCGTCGTTTTTCATACTGTTTTTATAGACAAAGCGGAGCTTTTGTGCTATACTGTACGCAGAAAGTCTTGCTACGCAAGCGTTTTATTTGCAAATTATAGAAGCGTTACTTCATTCCAAAAAGGAGCTAAAATATGGAAAACAACTATCGACTCGGCTTGGTTTCGATTTCATTCAGGCAAAACTCACCGCGCGAAATACTCGAAGCAATGAAAAAGGCAGGACTCTCCTATATCGAATGGGGCAGTGATATACACGCGCCCTGCACGGATAAGGAGCGCTTGTTTGAGCTTCGCTCGATGATGGACGAATACGGCATCAGCTGTTCCTCCTACGGAACGTATTTCCGCTTTCTTGAAACACCCGTCGAGGAGCTTGAAAATTATATAGAAGCGGCAAAAATTTTGGGCACCGATATTCTGCGCCTCTGGTGCGGAAGAAAAAGCGGTGCGGTTCTCTCCCCCGCAAGACGCGAAATGCTTTTCGAAGAGTGTCGGGCGGCGGAAAAAATAGCGGCGCGCCACGGCGTTAAGCTTTGTATGGAATGCCACAAAAACACATTTACCGAGCGCCTTGAAGATGCGCTCCTACTGATGGAAAAAATGAACTCGCCCCACTTTTTGATGTATTGGCAGCCGTTTGTTGCCCTCTCCCCAGAAGAAAACCTCAAAATCGCGAAAGCTCTTTCGCCATACACGACTCACCTGCACGTATTCCATTGGGTAGAGGGTGAGCGTCTTTCTCTTGCCGACGGAATCGAAGTGTGGCGCGAATATTTAAAGGAGTTTTCAACTCCCCGCACCCTTCTTCTTGAATTTATGCCCGACAATAACATTGAATCTCTGCCACACGAAGCAGAGGCGCTCCGAAAAATAGTTGAAGCATAGATTTTAAAGCGCTTCATTACAATAAAAATGATATAACCCCCTTAAAGCAGTCTTGAAAACTTTTGGTTTTTTCAAGTGTCTGCTATGAGGGGGTTATATCTGTTTTTATGTTTTCAATTATTCTTTTTCTTCACTTAATTTAAAGACTATCGCCATTGCCGCCATAATGTAAAACATAGGATAAACGTTAAAGACGAAGTTATCAAGCAAGCTCTCGAAAAGAATTACAAGCATAGATATTGCAAGAAAGGTTTTGGTAAGACTTGGCTTTATAAAAAAGGGCGAGAAGCTCTTTATTCTGTAATAGGCGTACGCTAAAAGGCCGAAAATTCCCGTAGCCGACAGCAGCTCGAAAACCGTATTGTGCGCCATTACGGGAAGCGGCCCGAAAACCGCCTGACCCTCAACCGAAAGGCCGTAAAAGCCCGAACCGAATATGGGAGCTTTAAGAAAACTCTCAAAGGCGGCACTCCAAAGATTAAATCTTCCGTTATCTGAAAATCCCCTGTCTATAAAGTCCTTTACGACAAGAAATATTTTGTCTTTCAGCGCAAGGAAAAGAACAGCCGCAAAAAGAACTCCGACTATTGCTATAATCCGCATGGCTCTTTTGTGTTTGCCGAAAAAGCAGCTTATTATAACACATGCGACATAAGCAAGAGTCGCAAATATAAGTGCGTTTCTTGACATAGTAAGAACAGCCGATATAAATGCGACTGTCGCGCCCGCAAAATAAAGCCAAGGACAGCGGCAAAGCTCGATACCGAGAAAGCACGCGGGAATAAGCACAGCCGCGCTTACTCCGACCAGATTCCATATGCCCCAGCCGAGCGCAACTCCGACCTTGTTTATAGAGCCGTCGACGATTACGTTGTCCGAGCTTATGAAAAGATTAAGCATCTCAACGCCTATGACCGCCGCTATGAGAAGCGAAATATAAGCAAAATATTTTACCGTTTCTTCTCCGCTTTCGTTTTCAAGCCCGTGATAGAACAAAAGGAAAACGAAAAGATAAACAAGCACGTGAGCGCCGCCGAAAACCAGATTTGAAAAACGCCACGAATCCGAAAAAACGCCGTTAAGCATAAGTGAGGCCGAAAACAGAATTATCGGCAGAAGCAAGGGTGAGCTTTTAAAAGAGATGCGCCTGTATATACGGTTTTTAACCACGTAGAACACAAATGCCGCAACAATGAGCACCGCGAGTATAATCGACACGGGCAAACGCCACGAGCTCACGTAATAATCCGAATATCCGGGATAAAAGGGTGAATTAACAAGAGATATCTGGTAAACGTAGGTGCATATCGTTATAATTAACGGCTTTATCGACGGGCATATTACGAGCGCACCTATAACGAGAGCCGTATTTATAAAATTGAGGTAATATTCAAGCCCCGTTACCGAGCCGAGCGCAACGATAAACGCAATGACAACAGGGTATAAATTCCCCATATAAAACTCTTGCCAAGCGCTCTTTTCAAATTTAACGATTCCTTTAATCTTGCTCCTCATCTGCCGCCTCCATCATTATTTGGAGAGTATCGTCAAACACCTCTTCGTAAGAATAAACCTGACTGCGCGCGATAATGTTGCGCTCGTCAAGCGGCTCTATTCCGTTATGGATTTTTACTATTCTCTCTACGAAATCCTCGATGTTATCCGGCTCGTAAAGATATCCCGAAACGCCGTCAACAATAACGTCCTCCTGCCCCTTGGTGTAAGATGCAACGACAGGGCGCCCGGCGCCAAGTGCCTCAACGATATTGAAGGGCAAGCCCTCACTCTTCGATGCGCTGACGTACACGTCGCAGGAATTCATAAAGTTACCTGCATCCTCGCGTCTGCCAAAGAGCATTACGTCACGTGCAAGTCCTAAGTCGTTTATCTGATTTTGCAGATTTACGCGCGCATCGCCTTCACCGACAAGCCAAAGCTTTGCGTTAGGTATTGATTCCTTAATCTTCGGCATTGCGGAGATGAGAAACGCCTGATTTTTTCTTCCGGAAAGCTCCCCGACAAAGCTAAGAACGAAATCGTCCTTTACGCCATTCTCGCGTCTGAATTCATCGCGGGATTTTGTTACGGGCTTATTCTTTACACCCATACCGCGGCTGAAATATACCTTGCCCGCGGTAAGACGGTTTCGCTTCGCGATTTTTAAGTCCTCATTATTCATAACCACGATAGCATCGGTCTTTGAGCGGTTAAATTTCTCAGCCAAAATAAGCGTGAGCTTCTTCAAAAGCTTCGTTCCGTGTGTAAAAAGATATCCGTGAACAACGTTAACCACTCTCGGACGCGAAACCCTCGGAAGCGCAAGGCGCACGTGGAATGCGGCAAGAGAGGTGTGAAGAATTATTACGTCAAAATTCCCCTCTTTCACGATTTTTCTTATCATCTTCCTTGCTTCGCCGTTTTCCTTTGCAAAGAATTTCTTTATAAAGGGCACGTTATAATCCGCCCCCTCACCGTTTGCCATAACGAAAACCTCGTTACCGTGGGAGCGAAGCGATGCGATGTAATCAAGATGGAAATTTCTTATATGCTCCATATTCGAGGCAACGTAAAGAATACGCATACCCGAAAGCGGCTTGTGCCGCAGCTTGACTTCCTTTTCCGGCTGAGTTGCAGGCGCCGCCTCTTTGACGGGTGCTTCTGCTTTAACATCCTCTTTCTTTTCTTCAACGTAGCGCTCTGCCTTGTTGAACGCCTTGAAGGGCGTTTTGAGAAGAATATATATATCAAGTAGCAAGGACCAGTTTTCTATATAAGCTATATCCTCGTGTATTCTATCAACGACTGAGGTATCTCCGCGCAAGCCCTTTATCTGCGCAAGTCCGGTAAGTCCCGGCTTAACGTAGTGCTTGACCATATAAAGAGGAATATCCTCCTTGAAATGCTGAACGAAAACGGGAAGCTCGGGGCGCGGTCCGACGAGCGACATACTGCCGCCGAGAACGTTAAACAGCTGCGGAAGCTCGTCAATAGCGGTTCTCCTGAGGAAAGTGCCGAATTTCGTTTTTCTCGTATCGTCGCCCTTTGTCCAGGTTCTGTTTGCCGCCTTGTTGACCTTCATTGAGCGGAATTTGAGCATAACGAATTTCTTTCCGAGCTTACCGACTCTTGTTTGCTTGAAAAATACAGGGCCGGGAGAGCTTAATTTTACGCCGATTGCCGCCGCTATCATAATGGGTGCGGTTGCTATTATCAGAAGAATTGAACCGACAACGTCAACTATTCTCTTTACAAGAGCATTTGCGCTGTTATCAAGAGGCGTGCTGTGTATATTTATAACAGGCATATTGCCTATCTGCTCTATCTGACGCTGGTTTTTGAAAAATCCGTAAATTACCGGAAGGAAATACACCTTAATGCAGCGGTCATCGCAAATGTTAACAAGCCGTATCAGACGGCGCTTATCGTATGAATCAATAGCAAAAACGACGTCTGTCGGATGATATTTATCAAGAATTTTCGCAAGATCCTTAAACGTTCCGAGCTTTTCCGCACCAACGGAGGGATTTATCTTGTCGCCCACGTATCCAAGAACGACTATTCCGCAGTTCGTGTTTGCCTCCGCCTCTTTTATATAATCCTCCGTGGTCTGGGTGTTATCTCCGACTATGATAACGCGTTTGAGATTCATATCGTTTCTTCTCATAGAACGAAGAACACTTCTGATCAGCTGTCTTTTAAAGGTGAGAAAAGCTGTGCTGAGGGCAAAGGCGAATAAAAACCACCAAAGAAGAAACTCTCTGTATCCCTCCCGGGTTACAATCAGCATAATTACGGTCATAATTGCGAAATAGACGAAATTTGCCCTTAAAACCTCAGGGAAACGGTGATACGCCTTCATGTATCTGTCATACCTATACATATTCATTGCGTGATAAGTAAAGGACAGAAGCAGGATATTCAAAAAAATCAAAGCAATCGTAACGGGTGATTCAAGCTTAACAAATTCAACCCTTTCCTCGTTTGAAACGACAAGAGAAAGAACGTAAGCGCCAAGAATTGCCAGTATATTTATGAGCATATCAACGTAATTTTCAACCATCGATAAGAAGGTTCGATTTCCGTTATGCATAACAATCTCCATTCCGCCGCACTCGGTGGCACAAATAATAATGCGTGTCGCAGTTAAATTACCCCCGGTTGAGCACAACTTTCACGCTGCTTTACGACGCGCGCGAAAATATTTGCGCGCACGCTTCCTTATTATACACTATAACACCAAAGTTCCGTTTTGTCAAGTTTCACTGATTTTGCTTGACAAATCCCCCTGAAAAATGTTAAAATTATAAAGCTTCGGGATTTATCCATTCCGCAAAAAATGCGGAACGGATAGACCCTGAAAATAAGTTTTTTGGGGACAAAAATGAATTTTGAAAAATCAATTGCGCAAATAGAGAAAATTATTGCCTACACATTCCGCGATAAGTCGCTTCTTAAACAGGCGTTTACCAGAACAAGCTTCTGCAACGAACACGCAAAAAATGCGGAAATTCCATACGAATCAAACGAGGTTCTCGAATTTTTCGGTGACAGCGTGCTTTCAGCCGCAATAATTACTCTGCTCCTCAGGGAGCACACGAAAAGATACGCTCACGGGATAAGAACGAAGCTTACCGAGGGCGATTTTTCCAATATAAAATCCAAGCTCAGCGACAAAAAGAATCTTTCGGAAACAACGAAAAAGCTGGGGCTCGAAAAATATCTTCTTGTCGGAGAGGGTGACGAAAAGCTCGGAATAAGAAACGAGCCCTCTGTTATGGAGGACCTTTTTGAGAGTATAATTGGCGCGATTTACGTTGATTCCGAGGGAAATATGGCTTCGGTTATCAACTCTGTTGCGGTAATGCTTGACGTGGGAAAATATTTTGACAAAAACGCTCCCACAATACAAAGCTTTAAAAATTCCCTTCAAGAATGGTGCGCGGATAAACGGCACAGGCGCACTCCGCCCGTGTATGAAACCTTATCCGAAAGCGGCCCCGACCACAAGAAAATCTTTGAGCGCGCCTGCTACGTTGACGGAAAAATATACGGTGTCGGAACAGGAAAAAACCAGAAGCTTGCCGATGCCGCCGCCGCTGAAGCAGCTCTTTCGGCGCTTATCGCGGAATACGAAAAAACAAGCGCCCCGGACTCTACTGACGTTATGCAGAGCTTGCGCAAGCTGGCAAAGGAAAATAAAAAGCCGAGCCCCGAATTCAAGGACCTCGGCGAAACTGCCGCCTCGACCGAAAAGCGGCGCGAATATTCGGTTGAATGCCGTTTTATGAATTCCGTCACGCAGGGCGTGGGTCAGGGAAAACGCGATGCCAAGGACGATGCCGCAAGAAAAATGCTCGCTCTTTTAGAGAAAAAAAGCAAAAAAAGGGCGCAAGAAAGTCAAACGAAGCAAAAAAGAAAGTTCAAATCGGGCGGGGAAAATAAGAACAAAAGAAAATAAGGGTGCAAAAAATCCGTTCTCACAAAATGAGAACGGATTTTTTATTTTATGTAGTTGTCTGCAAGCATCTTTTCTATGTTGGCGAATTTTCTCGGCTTTGCGCCTAGGCGCAGCTCTTCGGGAATCGGCTTTGAGTAGCTAGCGTAGCTTTCGGAAAAGCCGTATTTTTCTTTGAGCTCACGCCCAAGAATATCTAATGCCGGCAAATCTATATCAATATACTCACATCCGCGCTCCGCACCCCATTTTACTGCCGCGTCAAGAAGCGGCTCTAAACAAGCCTTATCTTTAAGATAAAGCTCCGACAGATAAAGGTAAGTTTTGTTACGTCTGAACGGTGAGGGCTCTGTGTGGCACACTCTCAAAAGAAGCATTCCGAACACCTCACCCGTGTCGTTTTCCGCGTAGGTAACATCCATTGACTCCTCTTGTGCAATAAAGCGAAAAACTGTTTCGTCACCCTCGGATTCATTGAACTGTTCGGGAATAAGCTTTGAATAATATTTGGAATAAAGTCGGTAAAGCTCACGGAGCTTGTTAAAGTCCTCCGGCTTTGCGATTTTTACTGTCATTTTTAAACTCTTTCGCGCGATGCGCCGTTTTGTAGGAAAAGAGCACCGTACGGCGACCTGCGATAAAGCAGGTACGCCGAACGATGTTTGCCCTTGTGGGCAAATGATGTTGCCTTTGGCAGTGATGTTTACTTTGTAAGTGATGTTACGCCTAACGGCGTAGTGGGCAAACATCACATCATTTTGCGCTGATAGCGCAATACATCACTGTGCGCAAACACAACATCATTATGAGCGAAGCGAATAACATCACTTGCTTCACCGTCCGAAAATAAAATACGGTGTAACACACTATACCTTGCAGACAAGGTCGTGTGCAAAAGGGACGAGAAATTTTGATGTTAATAGGAAACTGCTTTATCGCAGGTCGCCGTAGCCAATGCTCTTTTAAGAATATTCCGGTATCTTTGTCGGATTACTCTATATTCGATGCGTATATATCGTAGTATTGAAGAATTATCGATGTAACCTGCTCGTCAGTAAGCTCGCTTGCATCCAAATCGCCAAAATTCTCGATAACGTGGTCGGCAAGCTCCTCAACTGTTTCCGTTGGAAGCTGAATATCATTCTCTATAAGAGTTGAATTGAGGGATTCCGCAACCGCCCCTTTATACTCCTCGTCGGTTGCATAGTCCTCTTTGTTGATGTTGACTATTTCGGTAAGTCCCGATTTTACGTCATCATAAATCTGCTCTGCTTCTTCCTTTGTAACGCCTCCCATTTGCTGAGTCATCGAAGAAAGCGCAATTTTGGTAAGAGAGGTAACGATAAATTTCGTTCTTTCATTTGAACTTAGAATATCTATCGCTCTTGAAATAACTGTTTTTCCGTTCTCGTCGGATTTGGTGAGAAGCTCAACCATATCACCGCTTCCGCCGTCTTCCGCGCCTTCTCCGCCGGTCATACCCGCAAGAACACCCTCATCGGAAAGCAGGTATAAAAGCTCAAGAAACGTATCAAGATCCGCGCAAACGTTTTCCTTGCCCGAGGTTTCAAAAATGGAAAGCATATCCTTAATGAGAGTTCCGAGGGGCTCTTCTATTGAGGAAATCATATCTCCCTCAGATACGTATTTTGAAAAGCCCTTTACTACGTTGGCGAGAAGCGGAGAAAAATAATTACTTGACTCTATCGTATCAACTATAGAGTTGATTGCCGCCTTGTTTTCCGGCGTCAGATTGCCAAGATCGAGCTCACCGAGCTCCCCGGTATAACCTGCAATCTGAACTATTGCGCCTACCTGATCCTTGACGTTAACTCTTTCCCCTTCAAGCTTAACCTTTGCAAGATTCTCATAAATCAGGTTTCCGCCAAAGGTGCTGACAGTCTTAAACGCCACACCGTCCGCCACCGGTTTTAACGTTGAATCGTACATCTCAACAAGAGATGCCTCCGTATCACTCTTGTTTTCATTTGCGCGCGCTACCTCAACCGCCGAGCCGAGCGTGTTTACAATTCCTATCGCGGGAACGAGAAGCACAGCCGCAACGATAACTCCCTGCACAGCGCCGACAGCAAGACCGAGAAGGCGCGTTAGCGCGTTGTTCTTTTTCTTCGTAAAGCCGAGGATTCCCGAAAAGATAGCGTGAACGATAAGCATAAGGCCGCTGATTATCGGGAAAAGCAATACGAAAATTACGGGTATTATTATTAAGCCGACGGGTATCGCAAGAATATATTCAATAGTCACCGTGTCAAAATACGTAAGTATATCAAGTGACTCTGCGTCCCCGACTATTCCGTTTTCAACAAGAAGCGCAATAAGCTCCTCGACCGTCATTCCTTCAAGCCACGCAAAAGCCTTCGCACCGATAAGACGGGCAAGGAAAAAAGAAAGAATTATTGATAAAATTATAGTAACAAATCTGACAGTTCCCCGGCAGACACCTCGCGAGAGTCCTTTAAGACCTCCTATAAGCGCAAGAAGGAGCATAAGTCCGAGAATTGCGAGATTGGCTATTTCATATATTTCCATAACTGCACCTCAACGTTTCGTTTATTGTAAGTATATCCAAATACATAAAATATTTTACCACCAAAGCAAGATTTTGTCAACCGCATAAAATAATTAAAAATAAATGTGTGCTGCATTCTTCTCTTAAAAAGGGTTTTGCAACGAATATTTTGTTTTATCTTGGCAAAAATCAACAAAAAGTTAACAAAAAACCTCGATAATATATTTACATTCAACAGTAAATATGGTATAATATTCTTGCGGAGAGGAAAGCTCCGTTTGTAAAGGGAGTTTTCAGGTCCGAGATTTCAAGGAAAGGATGCCCTTTAAAGGGCAGGTATATGGTATGAAGATTAACGTTTACGGCAAGCAAATGAGCGTGCGCGAATCTCTCAAAGCTATGATTGAGAAAAAGCTTTCCAAGTTCGACAAGTTTTTTGGCGAGCAAACGGAAGCATTCGTTACTTGCAGAGTGCGCAAGGGGGTAAAAATAATCGAGATTACCATAAATTACGGCGGAACGACCTTCCGCTGTGAAGACGAAAGCGAAACCTTTATGACGGCTCTTGACAGAGCAACCGAGGGGCTTGAAAGACAGATACGCAAAAACAAAACCCGTCTTGAAAAAACCGTTAAAGCAGGCGCTTTCGTTAGGATTGACGAGGATGACGACGACGAATACACCGAGGAAGAGGATTTCGAGATCCGCGTAAAGAGCTTTTCTCTGCGGCCCATGACCGCGGAGGAGGCAGTTCTTCAAATGAATCTTCTCGGCCACTCGTTCTTCGTATTTAAGGACGCGAATTCCGGCAAGACAGCGGTCGTATATCGGAGAAAGGTCGGAAGCTACGGACTCATCGTTCCGGAAGAATAAAAATCCGCTAAAATTAGGCCGGCAGTTGTATTTAAAATACAAGCGAAAGCAAAAACAGAAAAAGAGGGCTGATTTATGGAAAAAACTTCAAAAAACAATTTAATTAAAAAAGCTATTTTACTTGAAAACGCCCTGCTCTTGTTAGCTACCGTTATATCAAGCGTTCTCTTTTTATGCGGCGTGAGTGTCGGATACAGCATATTTATGATTTCAAACTACATACTTTACCCATTGATTTTACTCACTTTCGCCATAGGATTTATTCTTAAAGCAGTGGAAATAAGGAGCTGCAAGCTCAACTTTATTTTATTCGTCACTAATTTGGCGGTGTCCTTTGTAAGTCTTTTGACGCTGCTTTATACGATGGGGGATATTCTCGAAAAATTCTGATTATAGTTATATCTAAAAAAAGAGGAACAGGCAATTAAATGTCTGTTCCTTTTCTTGTAATTTCCCACGCTGTTTTTTCTAACAGTTATATTTTTTTCTGATTTCCGACGGAACGACCCCGTATGCTTTTTTGAATTTATCGGAAAAATAGTTTGAATCGTTAAAACCGCAGGCGTAAGCAATTTCGGAAATTGATTTTCCGTTTTCGTTCTTTAGCATTGATTCAGCCCGTTGAAGCCTCACGAGAGTCACGTATTCGTTGAAGCCGAAGCCCGTTTCCTTTTTGAACATTCTTGAAAGATGCTCGGCGCTGACGGAAAAGCTCTCTGCCATTTCGGAGAGGCTGATATGATTCATAAAATTTTTCTGTATATGCTTAACACAGCCCTCAACGAGAATTGACGTGCTTGATTTGTTTGAGAAATTATTGCTGTTTCTCGCCATAACGAAAAACAGCTCGTAAACAAGACAGCGCAAAATATCCGCAGAAAACTCATCGGGAGAATTCCATTCCGCCTCAATCTGTGTGAAAATTTCGTCTATTTTCTGTGTAACATTTTCGTTCCTATATAGATAAATAAGCTTCGGTATATAAGCCACAACGCTTGAGGGGATATATTTTGACGAGCAGTTAACTAAAAGCCTTGTGTGAGGGGTGTTAAAATAATTGGTTTTATGTATAACTCCTTCGGGAATAAGCACCACGTCCCCCGCCTTCATCTCGAAAACTCTGTTGTCTATGAAATAGCTGCAGCTTCCCTCCTTGAGATAATATATCTCAAAAAGGTTGTGATAATGTCGTGAGCTTCCTACGGCGAGCCTTCTGACGTCGCTGTTAAAATAAAACATTTCGTCATTTTTGTAGGTTATTTTTCTCATAGAG
>JAZORS010000042.1:0-3002 GCA_045656725.1 Eubacteriales bacterium
ATGGCAGAACTGGTATGACGAAAAAACCAAGCTTTGCGATTTCTATATAACGCTTTTTTCCGAAAATGCTGACGGCTCGTACCAAAGATACGACGAAGAGCAGAGGGAAAGAATGTATAAAATCGGAGAAATGAAGCGCCATCTCATTGACGCAGGATTTGAGCCGGTCGGCGCATATTCAGACTTTGAATATAATACGGCAAGTGATAAAGACGAAAGAATATATATAGTTGCAAGATGCAAGAAGGATTAAAAAATGGAAAATAAATCAAAAATTACAAAGGCAATTACAGAGGACGGCTCTGCACGTGTTATCGTCATAAATTCAACGGGTATCGTGAATGATATGATAAAGGTCCACAGAACTAGTCCAACGGCAACTGCGGCGCTCGGAAGAACAATAACCGCCGCTTCTATGATAGGAACGCTTCTTCCCGAGGAAAAGGATAGCGTAACTATTATGTTTTCGGGTGACGGTGAGGCAGGAAAAATAATAGCGGTTGCCGATTATCGCGGAAACGTTAAGTCGTACATCTCAAATCCGCTTGCAAATCCGCCCAAAAAGCCAAACGGTAAGCTTGATGTCAGTGCGGCTGTCGGACGCGGTACGCTCTCCGTTATTAAAGACGTAGGCGGAAGTCAGCCCCAGACGGGTATGACAGAGATTTCAAGCGGCGAGATTGCGGAGGACATTGCGCGTTATTATGCGGAAAGTGAGCAGGTACCTACTGTTCTTTCGCTTGGAGTTCTTGTAGACAGAGATTACAGCTGCCGCGCTTCGGGCGGAGTCCTTATTCAGCTGCTTCCTTTTCCCGATGACAAAACCGTTGATTTGATTGAAAGAAATGCCGCAGATTTATCGAATATATCAAGATGCTTCGATAGGGGAATGACTAATGAAGAAATTCTTGAAATTGCAATGCGCGATATTCCTTATGATGTATTTGAAAATCTTGATGTTGAATATAAATGCGACTGTTCAAGAGAGAGAATGAAGGCAAAAATACTCTCACTCGGTAAAGGCGAAATTGAAAAAATGCTTGATGAGCAGGAAGCCGAGGGAAAGCCGCGCGAGCTTACGGCGGTTTGCCGTTTCTGCAACGGAGAATATACTTTTTCCGAAAAAGACCTGATTTAATAAACAGATAAAAAGGCGTAGCGATAAGAACGTACTCTAAAGGATAGTTTTGATAATACGTTACCTACCGACCAGAAAAGCAAAACCGCAGATTGATTTTCTGCGGTTTTTGTGTTATGATAAGAATTAGAACTAAATCTGTTTCATTGGTTAAGCAAAAGCAAAACTTTAATAAATCAGACAGATATACAAGAATTTGATGAGGTGATTAAGATGATAGATATTACTGCTTGGATGAAATGCTTCTTGCAGACATTAAATGAGACATTTGAAAATCGTGTGTGGTTTGTTGGTTTGCAAGGCAGTTATGGCCGTGGTGAGGCAACAGAAACAAGCGACATTGATGTTGTTGTAATTCTGGATGAATTGTCGGCTATGGACATTCAAACTTATAATAACCTACTGGATACCCTGTCTCACAGGGAATTAGTTTGTGGTTTTCTTTCGGGAAAAAAGGAAATCATGAATTGGGAGCCATCTGATCTGTTTCAGTTTTGCTATGATACCACACCAATCAAGGGAAGCCTTGACGATGTGCTTGCAGTTGTTGACGAAAGTGATGTGAACAGAGCAATCAAAATCGGTGCCTGCAACATATTCCACGGATGTGTACACAATATGCTGCATGAAAAAAGCAAAGAAATTTTGAAGGAACTGTATAAATCTGCCTCTTTCGTTGTGCAGGCAATTGCTTTCAAGCAAACCGGAAACTATAACAGGCATCAAAAGGAGCTGCTCGAAGTTGTATCTTCCAATGAACGGGACATTGTCGCAACCTTTATGAATTTGAAAAATGGCGGGACTGTAGATTTCAATTTGATGTCCCAAATATTGTTTGCTTGGTCAAAGAAATGGATTTCCGAAAACAGTTAAACAAATTTCACTTTAGCAAGAAATGTAGGAATTGGTAAAAGGCTCCCTTGTGCAAAGGGAGGCTTTTTTTATGTTCATCTATGATTTGTCAATTTTTCTGACAAGCACTGCATTTGTGGGCACAAATGCAAAATACGGCATACCTCTTTCTAGACATGCCGCTTTCTTTGAAAACTGTCCTTTAGGGCACGACCCTATACGCATTTTTATACTTTTTTCATATTCCCGCATAAAATATAAAAAACGCTTTTTGGAGGTTTTATGCAGGAGGAAAATTTTTTTCTTTCAAAAAACAGCATAATAAGACATAAGGAATATCTGAAAAACCTTAACCTTAATTATTCAATACTTGAAAAAAGCAATCCTAAGCTTTCGGGGTGCTCATCGGGCGAAATATTAAAATTGCGCATCGGCGCGGAAGAGAAATGCGAGGCATATAAATTAAAAAGAGAAATTGAGCTTCATGAGCTTTATTTTAAATCGTTTGATATGTATTCCTCGCCTCAATCTCGCAAAGGTGCGGAGGCTGTGCGCTTGATTGAGCTTTTTTATTCGGCAAAGGAGGATTTGAAGCAAACGGAAAATCCGAAATTCCTTTGCTTTTACATAAATCGGCACGGAGAAATAGCTTACAATATTGTCGAAAGCTATTCCTCACCGCCGCTTTATGGGGAATTTGCCGCGATTGACCTTTTTGAGCATGCGTATATTTTCGATTACGGCTATAATAGGGAAAAATACCTGGAAGAAGCATTCAGATTTATAAATTTAAAACAAAACGCATAAATTTCCAAAAATAGGTTGAAAAACACAGCGGAATATGATAAAATCATATCAGTAAAAAAACTGATAGGAGATATAAATGGACTTTTTAATAGGTAATGCAATAGTCGGTCAGTCCGGCGGACCTACAGCGGCAATCAACGCAACTCTTTCAGGCGTTATACGCGGTGCGCTTATGGCGCACGATGAGGGGATTATTAACACCCTG
>JAZORS010000043.1:0-3180 GCA_045656725.1 Eubacteriales bacterium
ACAACGGGGCTTAAATCCGCATAATAAATATCACCGCGTCTTATGTTCATTTTATATCCGAGAAAATCTCTTCTCCTTTTAATTCTTGCAAAGTTATTTTTGCCAAAATCACCTTAATTTTAAACAGGCATTTTATGGGAAATTATATCGTCCTATAACATTTTATGTCGTAATCGCTCAAAGCTACACACAAAGAAAAAGAGCAGACATACAAAACTTCCGTTCCGTGTGTTTGCTCTCTGTAAATTTATACGTGTGTTTCGGTTATTTCGTCGTTTCTCTTGAAAAGCATCGTTATGCAGAAAATTCCGGCGATAGCGACAAGTGTATATATTATCCTTGCTACAACCGTCGTTGCTCCGCCGCATATCCATGCAACAAGATCAAACGTGAAAAGACCGACAAGGCCCCAGTTGAGTGCGCCCACTATCGCAAGCGCAAGGGCGATTTTATTTAAAATCATCACTTTGAGATACCTCTTTTTTATTTTTGGACCCGGTCCATTCGTAGTTTACCCGAATATTTGTGACTTATTCAAAAAATTAATCGTTAAAATTTGGTTTTTCAGTGCCGAAAGCCTCTTTTAAAACCTCAAGGGCGTGTTTTTCAATTCGTGAAACGTATGAACGGGAAATTCCAAGCAGCTTCGCGACCTCTCTTTGCGTTTTCGGTTCGTATCCGAGAAGGCCGTATCGCTGAACGATTATCTCGCGCGCCCTGCCTTCAAGAACCGTGTCTACGAGCTCTCTTAATTTTTCGACGTGTATTTTTAACTCTATGTCTTCCGACAAGGTATCTTCCGTGCTTATAATATCAAGATAGGTAAGAGGATTGCCATCTTTATCGATGTCGATGGTTTCGTTAATTGAAATCTCGTTTGAATTTTTCTTTTTCGAGCGGAAATACATAAGGATTTCATTTTGAACGCATTTTGCGCCATAGGTCGCAAAACGGGTTCCAAGCTCGCTTTTAAACGAGTCGACCGCTTTTATAAGTCCGATGCTTCCGATAGAAAGGAGTTCATCCTGACTACCGTATGAAGAGTAGTATTTTCTGATAATATGTGAAACAAGGCGAAGATTATGCTCTATAATTTTTGCTCTTGCCGCGGCATCGCCCTCGCGCATTTTGGAAAAAAGAAATTTCTCGTCCTCCGCTTTAAGTGGCGGGGGAAAATTCTGATTTGGACTTATTCCGAGAATAAGAGAAATGAAGCGTAAAAGTAATTTCGATATAGAAAACATAAAGCCCTCCGATGCGTTTTTTAGAGTATATGCATCGGGGGCTTGTCATCTTGCCATAGGTAAGAGTGAATAATTCAAACATGTTTTTTTGAGGCAAATTATGCGTCGTGCTTCGGCAAAAAAATTATAATGTCATAGTCGGAATTTTCTCTGAAATTTCGGGCGTAAGAATTATGTAACCCTTTCCGTCTGACATCTGAATCATATTTCTGCCCGAAATTTTCCTGAATTTTCTGTTAATTATTGATATGTGAGTTCTTATGCTTGCGGCGCTTGGCAATCTGGATTGGCGAAACGCATATTTGATAATTTGCTCCGCTTTCAGCGGGCGCGGATAGAAGCGAATCAGCACTCTTGCAAGCATTGCTTCCGTTCTTGTAAGCGGAAGCCCGGTGAAGAAATATACCGGTGTTTTTAAGTAGCTTGAAAGGTCAAAGCCGGCAAGTCGGTAAGTGCCCGGAACGGGCAACTCGTTTTCTAGGGTGTATTCGTAAATTTCCGATATAAGCTCAGGAGTTGATGTGGCTTTTGGAAGATTTTTATTGAACACGTCCGTATTTTTGGTAGCTCCGAGCGCGAAAATCGGTATTTCAGATACGTAGGAACGAAGTCTTCTCGCATAATCCCTGCTATCCGCCAGCGCATCCGGATTAACTATCACTGCCGCCCTGAAAACCGTTGAAACCTCGGAGAGTGCTTCGCTCGGCGTTGCCGCAACTGAAAGATTTCCCATAAAAAACAAAGCGTCGGAAATAGAGAGCGCTTCTTTTCTGGATTTTGAAATTATAAGTATCATTTTGCACCTTTTTTCTTTCTTAAAGCTATTTTACATTTATTTTTCACCGGAGTCAAGAACTTTTTCTTGACAACAAAGTTAAGTTATAATATAATTAGTTTATTAATTACGTCGGGAGAATATATGAAAAACGTATTGATAACGGGCGGTAGCCGCGGCATAGGTAAGGCAATGGTAGAAGTATTTACCGAAGCAGGATATCGAGTGGGCTTCACGTACAAAAATTCTTATAGTGAAGCGGAAAAGCTTTCGGAATCTACCGGTGCTCTCGCAATCAAGGCAGACGTGGAAATATCCTCTGAAATAGAAGGAGCTGTACGCACTTTTAACGAAAAGATCGGTGGTGTTGACGTGCTCGTGAACAACGTTGGAATCTCGGAGTTTTCCTTGTTTTCCGATATAACGCTCGACTCGTGGAATAGAATTTTTGCAGTTAACGTAAGCTCTGCATTTTTGTTTACCAAGGCAGCTCTTCCTTTTATGCTTAAAAATAAATGGGGAAGAATTATAAATATCTCCTCTATCTGGGGAGTCAGCGGAGCATCTTGCGAGGTGCATTATTCCGCCAGCAAAGCGGCGCTTATCGGTATGACAAAGGCACTGGCAAAAGAGCTAGGTCCTTCCGGAATAACGGTTAATGCTATTGCTCCCGGTCTTATTGACACTGATATGAATAAAGAGCTTTCCGAGGAAGACAAAAGAGAGTTTTGTGAAGCTACCCCAATATCCCGTATGGGAAAGCCTGAGGAGGTTGCGGCGGCGGCGCTTTATCTTGCAAATGATGCGGCCGGCTTTGTCAGCGGTGATGTTCTTAACGTAAACGGCGCGTATATTGTATAATTCGGTCGTTTTTTACGCTTTTTCTCCGTAAAATATATAAGTAAATTTAAAAAGCTATTGATTTTTTAAGTTCTTTTTGATATAATATCACTGTAATCTAGTTTTCGTATGTCCGGTGGAGCCATACCAGCCGGGGAGTTAGCGGCGCCTTGTACCTGAAATCCGCTATATCAGGGGTCAATTCCCATCCCAAGGGCTGTATTTGTGTAGCTTGCACCGTTATGATTTGTGTTGAGAAATGGGTCTTGTGCAATCCGAGGCTGTGAATCATGTCAGGTGGGGAACCAAGCAGCATTAAGC
>JAZORS010000044.1:0-5862 GCA_045656725.1 Eubacteriales bacterium
TATTATAATCTATGTGATGTTAATTTCCCCGAAAGTGAAATTAACTGTGATGCCCCTCAGCATCACTACGAAAATCAAGGATTTTCGCACATTCCTTGAAATATACCTCGTTCGTGCTTGCTGGCAAGCCGACAGACACGAACTGCGTGTATTATAATCTATGTGATGTTAATTTCCCCGAAAGTGAAATTAACTGTGATGCCCCTCAGCATCACTACGAAAATCAAGGATTTTCGCACATTCCTTGAAATATACCTCGTTATTACACAGAACTTCGTATATTATATGATAAGTGACCCTTGACTGTCGGTTATCGTCACAGTCAAGGGTCACTTATGTTCGATTTTAGTATCTAACATCCTTTGATTATCCTCGCTTTCTACGGTCTACCCCAAGCTTTCCTGCATTCTCTTATCACTTTCTTTTCATTATCTCTAAGCGAGATCGGCTAAAATATTATATGCTCTTGCTTCGGGTGAATTTTCTTACGTTTGACCTCCGCCTGATTTCTTCTTTTGGCGCTCCTCTTTTTCGCCTATATTTATTGCGTTACACCGCCGTGTTTCATATTCACATCAGGCGCTCATCAGTCCGGTATCATTCCGAAAATTTTAATTTGCCATTGGACCGTACCTTCCTTTCTTCTGATTTAAGTATAGCATAGAAAAACACATTTTTCAATATGGCAATTTGTGAATATTTTATAATTGTTTTTTGTCGAAAACGTAGAAATTGTTGATTTTACACTATTATTTTGAAAAAACAGCTTTTCATTCAATAAAAAATTTGATATAATAAGTTTATGGTGCGCTTTTCGCAGGAAAAAGCGCACCGTTCTTTATTTGTTTAATATAAATGAGATAATCGCAATTATACCGATATGCAAGGGATAAAAAATGTAGAAAAAATATTTCATACGAAGCTTTCCGCGCTTTTCGGAATATAGAAAAAGCAGCGGTAAAGAGAAAAATGCGAAAAACTGCACGCGCCAGCCGTCAAGAGAAAGAAGGAGAAGCGGAACCGCAAGGAGCGCTATATGAACGTATTTATTGTCAAGCTTGCCAATAATTCCCCCATTATTACGTATTCCTCTTAAAACCGAGGGAAAAAGAGGTGCCAGGATGCCGTATATTCCGTAATCAAAGGTAACGGCTTCGCTTAATACGAAAGCGAGAAGTAAAAGGCACGCAAAAACAACAGAAGAAAAAATAGCATAGCCGATATTCTTATTAACAAACGCGGATTTTACCAGCTCCAAGGAATATATTAAAATTACAGAAAATGAAAAAGTAATTAAAATATTAAAATACCACTCTTTATAGTCAATAGCAAAAAGCACACTCTGGCACAAAAGCCCAACGAGAAAAATTCTTATAAAATATTTGAATTTGTTTTTCGTATAGTGTGCGCCCTCTGCTATCATATACGCAAATATGGGAAACGCAAGGCGCCCAATAGCGCGAAAAAATACTATTCGGGGGAAAATAAAGACGCCTATATGATCAAGAGTCATAAATATGGCTGCCAGAATTTTCAGAGCATTACCCGAAAGATATGGAAATTTATTTTTTGCTTCCTCGCACATCTATTTCTCCTTATCTGTTCCATCACGGAACAAAATCTTTGTTTTGTTATATTTTTCGACATTTCCAGGTTTTCTTTTTTCAAAAAGACTTGCGCGTTTATGCTTTATTTTACATACTTTTCCTTAATTTGTCAAGATGATTAGGATTTTCAGAAAAATAATTATCTATGAATGCGCTTGACTTTTTTTCCTTTTATGTTAGAATAATAAAGTAATCAAATCTGCGAGGTGAGCTTTCATGGATATGAATAACTACGAATACTCTATTGACCAAAAAGGCAAACGCAAATGGAAAACAATTAAGCTCTTAATGATTCTTTTATATGCGGCATTTGCCGGAATTTATTTTCTCATAATTTATTCGATAAAAATTCTTCCGCTTGGTGCGATTATTCCTTTGGCGGTTTGGATTCTCGCTTTTTTCACCTGGCGCTACACAAAACCCGTTTACAAATTCTCATTTGATTCCGGCGCTTTTATTTTCACTATCGTTTACGGTGACAGAACAAAGCGTGAGAAAATCAGAACTCGTATCAGTGCGGCAAAAATGATTGCTCCTATTTCGGACGTAATGAATTCCGAGGATGCAAAGAGCGCCTCAAAGGTTTACGATGCAACAAACTCGAATTACACCGGTTTGCCGATTTACGGAATGCTTTTTGAAGAAAACGGCAAGCTTTCGCTTATCAAGTTCAACGTTAATAAAGACGCAATAAAGCGACTCCGCTATTACAATCAGAATACGGTTGTTACTCAAATTGCCGAATAAAAAATATAAGACGGACTTTGCGCCATACGCAAGCAGTCCGTCTTATATTTTTTGATTTTATTTTTTGCCTTTTTTCTTGTTTTCGCTATGAAAGAGGTTTGCGATAAAGGTTCTTCTGACCTTCATTGCGCTCTTGGGGCAAAATTCCTGACAGCAAAAGCATCTTATGCAGTCTTTTCTTTGAATTTTTGCCTTGCCCTTTTCAATAGTTATCGCCTTGGCGGGACATATATTTTTGCAAATTCCGCATCCGACGCACATTTTTTTCACAAGATACGGCTTTGTTTTTAGTATAGCGGCGGCTATTTTTGCGAAAAAGCGCTTTACGGGATTTTTTCCCGTGCCCGAAAATTCAAGAGAACGGCGTTCCACGACGTGCTCGAAATCCTTTACTATAAAGGGCTCAATATCGCCTATAATATTTAATTCCTCTGCCGTATCCGGAATAAGTCCGCGTTCCTTTGCCGCCATAAGCAAGGGCAGGTCACCGACCTCATAACCAAGCATTTTTGCGGCGGCAAGGTCAAGCGTATGGGGCGATCTTGAAGCAAGGATACAGCCGATTTTTTTCGGTGTTCCCGCGGTCGGTCCGTTACCCTCCATTCCAACGACTGCATCGGCTATCGAGATTTCGGGATGAAAATACTCGTCAAGGTCGAGTATCATATTGGCAAAATCCTCGTATTTCGGAAATCTGTAATGATACTCGGGTTTAATAACTCCGGGAATTGCGCCAAACATATTCTTTGCGGCGCACGACATTCCCATCATACCGTGGCTTTTAAGCTTCGCAAAATTGATAATCAGATCTGCTGAATCAAGATATCCCGTATAAGTGAAGCTATGAAGAACCTTTGCCCCCTCAAAGCTTGCGGATTTTTCCGAGAAATCGTCATTGAGCTTGACACCAAGCTCCCGAAGCGCGTGCATACCCGTGACCTTATACACTCTGCCCACAAAGGCGGAATTATAAAGCCCTCCGGGGCTATCGCCAAGCGTGACGCTTGCGCCTAGCTCTATAAGCCGCTTTGCAAGAGCACAAAGAAGCTTTGGATGCGTTGTTCCTGCCTCATCCGGCTTCATAGCCGACACGAGATTTGCCTTAATTACAACATGCATACCCGGCTGAATGAGCTCCCACGCCCCAATCGAAGAAAGGGCGCTGTCAAGCGCGACTTCCAGCTCGGGGCTGTCGTATGCGGAAAGCGGAACTACCGCAACACTTGCGCTTTTATCAAAAACCGATGCCATTTTATAAGTTATGCCGCCTTTCGTTTTTTTCGCGCCCGAACTGTTAAAGCTTATTGCGGGCACAAATATTGTTTACCGTATTTTATCATACAGCCCACAAAAAGTCAATAAAATATAATCTATGTGTTATTAATTTTCGATAAATCAAAAATTAAGTGTGTTGCCTGGCGGCATCACTACGAAAATCAAGGATTTTCGCACATTCCTTGAAATATACCTCGTTCGTCCTTGCTGGCAAGCCGACAGATGCGAACTTCGTATATTATTGACAAAATCGCCCTTTGGTTGTATAATACTAATTAGAAAAACGGGGAGCAATTTTAATGACAGAACGAGAATTTATATCGAAATTAACTACGGTTTTCTCCCAAAACGGACTCGGCTCTTACCTTTCCGAAGAAAAGAGCAAGGCTTTTTATAAGCTGACCGAGATTATGCTTGAAGAAAACCAAAAATACAATCTTACAGCGATAACCGACCCCGAAAAGATAATACTCAATCATTATCTTGACTGCGCAATGCCGCTTTCCCATATAAAGCGGGGCGCGTCGATTATTGACGTTGGCTGCGGAGCCGGTTTCCCGAGCTTACCGTTTGCCATTTTGCGCGAGGATATCGAGATTCTTGCGATTGACTCTACGGAAAAACGCATAAACTACGTTTCTTACGTTAAGGAGCTTCTCGGTCTTAAAAACATAAGAACGCTTTCTATGCGCGCCGAGGATGGCGGACTTGACGAAAAATTACGTGAAAAATTCGATTACGCAACGGCAAGGGCGGTTGCCAATATGCGAGTTCTTACGGAGCTTTGTATGCCCTTTGTTAAGGTGGGAGGTCAATTTATCGCGATGAAGGGCAAAAATGCGGAATACGAGCTGAAAGACGCAAAGACGGCTATTGCAATTCTCGGCGGAACGAAAACACAGCTTGAAAAGATTACGATAAAGGACGGAGGCATCTCCGAGGAGCATCCGCTTATAATTATTGAAAAAAACAAGCCCACACCGAAAACATATCCGCGCCCATACGCGAAAATTCTGAAAAAACCGTTATAAGCTATAAATACATGCGAAACCTTTTCAGCTTTATGCGATTAAGGTTTCGCATTTTTCGCATACGACGTAAAACGACCGAAAATTACCCCTCTCCCGTGTTAAAATTTTACTAAAAAGGGGGAGAACGAAATGACGATGTTTGAACAGGCGCGCGCAATAAAGGCGCTTATATCAATGAAAGGAAAAACGCAAAGCGAGCTTGCTGAAATGATGGGCACGAGCCAATCTTATATCGCAAACAAGCTCCGCCTTCTATATCTTTCCGAGGAAGAAGAAAAACGCATTGTCAGTTACGGGCTCAGCGAAAGACACGCGAGGGGGCTGCTTCGGATAAAGGACCGCACGGCGCGGCTTTCGATGATAGAAAAAATACATGATATGAAGCTCCCCGTTGCGGCAAGCGACGCTCTAATTGATGCCGAGCTTGCCTACGAAGAACCAATAAAAATACGAGCTCTTTCAAAATACGAGGGAGTTGTCAGGTTCGAGCAGATTTTGCGGGATTCAATCCGCACCCTCGGCACGCTGGGCGTTGGCGTTGTTCTTAGCGAAAGCCGCGAGGACGGAAAAAAATACATAACTCTTGCAATAGATGAAACGTAATTCTTTGTTTACATAATAAAAATGGGGCGTATCCTTCCGACTTCCTTTAAAGAAGACGGTCAAAACGTCCCATTTTTTATTTATATACAAATCCGTGTCAAATTATCAGTCAAGAATAACTCTGGTTATACCAAGCTTGCTATGACCGAGAACTCTTATGATATCAGTAAGCAATGCCGACTCATTTTCAGGAATTTCCACAAAATTGACTCTTACGGTTTTGGGCTCGGGTATGCTCATTCTGACCTTCATATAAATATGTTCTTTTTCAAGATACTTAACGGTGGAAACAATGATCTCCTGGATCCGCTTCGTTATATTCGGATCTATCTGATGGCGGAAGAAAATGTCTGCCGTTTTTGATACGTATCTGACTTGATGAGCGCCGGGAATTTGCTCCGATTCCGCAAGCTGTTCCCTCTCCGGCTCGGCTTCTTCGACAGTTTCGGGGATGGGTTCTTCCTTTACGGAGATTTCTTCCTTTACAGGTCTTTCTTCCTCTGCGGGTGTTTCTTCTTCATCGGGAATAAGCTCCTGCGACTCAACAGCAAGCTTCGCCGCCTGCGCAATTCTATCTTTTTCGCGCTCTTCCTCTCTGC
>JAZORS010000045.1:0-28102 GCA_045656725.1 Eubacteriales bacterium
CTATTAAGTCACCTATTCCCGCAAGACCGCCAAAGGTCCCTTCTCTGCATCCCATTGCCATACCGAGCCGCGAGATTTCCGCGATTCCACGGGTTATCAGAGCCGCTTTTGCGTTATCTCCGCATCCAAGCCCTGTTGCGATACCCGAAGCCAGAGCGATGACGTTTTTGAGCGCTCCGCAAAGCTCGACGCCGCGCACGTCATCATTTGTATATACGCGCAGACAATCTGTGGTAAAGACCTTCTGAACAAATACAGCGGCTTCCCTATCCGAGCTTGCCGAAACAATCGTTGTCGGCAGATCCCGTATGACCTCCTCTGCGTGGGTGGGGCCGGTAAGCGCAACCAAGCTCACGGCGGGATTCTTTATCTCGTCGGCGATAATCTCGGTCATTGTGAAAAGCGTTTCCCGCTCGATTCCCTTTGCGACATCCACGATAATCTGTCCGCCCAAAATATACGGAGCCGCTTTTCGCGCCGTTGCTCTGACGAAGGGGGACGGAACCGCAAATATCACGATATCCATACCAAGACACGCTTCTTTTATATCCTTTGTATAAATGAGCTCGGGTGGCAGAGCAATACCGGGAAGATTCGGATGGATTCCCGTCCTTGACAGCTCGTCAATTTCCTTTTCAATCGCCGACCAGACCGTGACAGCCCTTCCGGCTTTACTTAACATTCTTGCAAGCGCAATACCCCAAGTGCCCGCGCCAAGAACGCCAACTTTAATCATATTTGACATTATTCTCCTAACTTTAATTTATCGCGATGATGTTATTATGCTTCAAACTATGTTTGAACATCTAATTTGTTTAGTGACGAATATATTTTAGCATATTTTTTTCTGCAATTCAATCGTTTTCTTTATCTTTATAATTTTGTGCAACAAACAGCTGAACAAGATGAAAAAACAGGATGCTTGACCGTTGACATTATTTATTTTTTGTGTTACAATTATCGAAACGCAAAAGTCGTTATTTCTAATTTTATACACGTTTGATGGAGGTCATTATGAGCGAAAAGATTTTCAACGTATTGGATTTCGGCGCCGCCCGCGACGCTGTGACTCTTGACACTGCGGCTGTGCAGGCAGCTGTTGACAAATGCTCTGAGGCAGGCGGCGGAAAGGTGTATTTCCCTTCCGGAAAATACGTCCTGTCTACCGTGTTCCTTAAAGATAACGTACATATCGAATTCGAGTCGGGCACCATAATTCTCGGTTCGCTCAATTTTTACGACTACGCGCAGCAGGAAGTTGTTGATTACCCCATTTATCAGGACGCGTCCCACACCTATTTCGACCTTTCTATGTTCGTTGGCAGAAGCGTCAACAACATTTCTATCACGGGTAAAGCAAAAATAGACATGCGCTCTGTATGGGACGAGGACGGAGTGCGCGGCCCTAAGATAAGGAATCGCGGTCCTAAATTTATTGCGCTGAAAGAGTGCAACGACGTCCACATCGCAGGGCTTGACGTTAACAACGTAACTGACCTTGCTATCTATTTTGCCGGCTGTGAAAACGTTGAGATACACGACATCAAAATGTACGTCTATATCGACGGAATCTCCCCCGATAACAGCAAAAACGTAAAGATATACAACTGTGACATCGAGGCAGGTGACGACGGTATCGTATTTAAGTCATCTTACACTCTCAACCGCATAGACGTTTGCAGAAACATAAGAGTTTGGAACTGCCGCGTCAAGAGCCGCTGCAACGCAATTAAATTCGGAACTGAAACGAACGGCGGATTTTACGATTTTGATATCGAAAATATCGATATCCGCGAAACGAGAATTACGGGTATCTCTATCGAGAGTGTTGACGGAGCGATAATTGACGGTATTACCATTAAGAACGTAAATATGACTAACGTAAATGCTCCTCTTTTCATTCACATAGGTAAGCGTATGAGAGGTCCTGAGGGTCGGGAACTTGGTCAGATCAGGAACGTAACCCTTGAAAATATATTTGCAGACGGTCCTTACGAGCCCTACCCCATAATTGCGAGTTGCTATCCTCAATACAAGGCAAACGATTTCTATGAGTATCCTTGGATGTGTTCGTATACCACGCCCAAGAGCGACGAGCCCATTGAGCTTCGACGTATGAACAGAAGATTTGCCGATTGGCAGATGACCTCAAACTGTTGCGGTCTTGCGGGAAGACCTCTTGAAAATATTACCCTGCGCAACGTGCGTTTAAAGCTTGACGGCGGCGTGCAGACCTACAATAAGGAGGTTCCCGATATCCCGCCCAAATACCCCGAGGTATACGTATACGGAAAGTTCCTCCCCGCAAAGGGCATATATTTCAGATACATCAACGGTCTGACTCTTGACAACGTTACGGTAGAAACCTACCGCCCCGACGCAAGAGAGGATTTCGTATTAGAGCATATAAATTGATTGCAAAAAAACCGCAAAGAGTGGCACGTTTTAGCGAGTTATCCCAAGCGGAGAACACGCAGTCAAATCCGTCTTCGACGGGTGAAATCCACCTCCCTTGGATTTCATCTGAACGAAGTAAAGATTTCATCTGTTGCACAACGTTGCAAAGCAACGCGCAACGATTTCATTAAACCAACAGAAAAAGAGGAAACTTTTCGGCTATAAACCGATTTGTTTCCTCTTTCTGCTTGTAATATGGGTTTGGGCTTAGCCCATTTGCATTTGACTAGTCAAATGCGATGCTTGCACTTTTGTCAAAGTCAAAATTCTCCGCTAAGGACATCAGCCGTTAATGTGCCACTCTTTTTTTTTGCTTATGCCGAAATCAGGCAACCCATTTATTGTTTTATATATCGGCATTATCACAGCAGCACTCAAAGCCGTAGTCGATATAGTGCGCGATAAGGCGCGCTCTGAATCTACGCTCGTTGCATGCGGAAAATGCATCGCCCGCTACGTCAAGATCCTCAGGAATCACGAAGCTAATACAGCGAACCGTCACGTCACGGCAAGCGTCACCTGTATGAGCAGGCACTGTTAAGGTTTTCATACCTCTCTTATACTCTGCGTCAAGCTCGTCAAGCTCGTTAAGCATGACCGCCAAAGCTACGCGTCTGTTCGGGCAGACACCACGGAGTGTTACATCAAGCTGTACGATGCATCCAAGCGAATCTATGACAAGATCGCCTGCGTTAAATTCCACGGTATCCGCGCAACCGTCAACTGTCAAATCAACCGTTACAGGACAGCCCTCGGGACATACGTCAACACCGCAATCAACTTCGAGGGTGGGAGATGGGAAGCTAACTATACTCCCCTCCTCGTCACCGTAGGTGATGCTTTCGTTGACCTCTACCGTGCCTGCGCACGTGCCGATATGCGTGACGCTAAATTCAAAGCTTGCGCCCTCGCTTGCTGTTACGCCAAGCTCGTCGATATTCCACCTGACAGTATTTGCTCCTACCAGAGTTGCCGAGCCCTTTGTGGGCGATGAAATTGACGTGATATTGAAGCAAGGCGCTACGGTATCAGTGATAACCACGTTTGTCGCACCGGGCTTTGAGATGTTTCTCGCAAGATCGCGGAAAAGATCTTCAAGCTCCGCATCATCAGGAGTTATCGCCACGTATGCCGAATCGGGATCGGATGCCCAATCCCTCAGTGCCGCTTCATCGAGTCCGCCGTTGCCCGAAAGACCGATGCAGTAAATGATAACGCCCTGTGACTTCGCAAGTGTTGCCACTGTGTTGGGATCACCGCCGGCAGTAGTTACACCATCGGTAAACATAATCATAACCTTTGCGTTGGTGGATGCGGGATCAAAAAGGTCGAGCGCTTTTCTAAACGCATCCTCGTGGTTGGTTGAGCCGCCCGAGGCGAGCGCATTCACCGCGCCTTTGAGATCGGAAACGTCGGTGATGAGCTGTGTGTCCTGTGTTGCGACGTCCGCGAAGCTGACGATGCCGATTCGGCTTCCCGAGCCGATCTGTCCGTCCTGCGAGCTATCGGTAGCCTCGTCAAAAATATCAATAAATGCATTAGCGCCGTTTTTCAGATTCGCAAGAGGCGCGCCCTGCATACTTCCCGATCGGTCAAGGATCAAGACGATATCTGTGGGATTCGTCGTGATATCGGGAGCCGCCGTCAGAGATAATCTTACTTGAAAGGAGCCGCCGCAATCTATGCGGCTCACGTTCAGCTCCTTATTAGAGTTTGTTACACCCATATAAAATCTTCCTTTCCGAGCTCCGGATTGTGTTTGGAGCTCTTTACATTATATGTCGAAAGAAAGCGAACTGTGTAGATTTCTAAACGGGTTTTGTAGGATTTTTACTTTTAAATTTGTGAAAAACCGAGCAAAATCCCGTTTCGTGATTCTGCTCGGTTTTTTGTTTCTTTTCTCGGATTTTTATCTTACACCTTTTTCCACGTTTTCGGGCTGAACAGAATGAATACGGGGAGTATTTCAAGTCTGCCGAGCAACATAGTCAAGGTTAAAACTACTTTTGAGAACGCGCTATATCCCGCAAAACTCGAATACGGGCCCAATGCCTCAAATGCGGGGCCAACGTTGGATATACTGGCCAGAACCGCCGAGAAGTTGGAGAAAAATCCGTGCTCTACGGTATACGTTCCCGCATCGGATACAACGGTAACTATCTCGCCGTTGACAGGATCAAAGGATAACAGAAAAATTGCGGATACGAACAGGAAGAAATAAAGCGTGATGAATGCAAAAACATCGTTTACAGTTTTCTCCTCCAATGATTTTCCTTCAAATTTCACCTTTGGAACATATCGGGGATTGATGAGCCGTCTTACGTTAACATAAGCTCCTTTTACCGCAATAACTATTCTTGATATCTTGATTCCGCCTGCGGTAGAGCCGGCCATCGCACCCATAAACATTACAACAATGAGCGTGGTTTTTGCAAGCATAGGCCACACGTTATAATCCGTAGTGGTATATCCCGCGGTAGTTATCAAAGAGGCTACCTGAAATAGCGAGTGCCTGAAAGATTCCTCTGTTGTGTAGGTCTGCGGTAAGGCTTCAAAGCGCCCTACAAGACTGATAAATATAAACGAAACCGCGACACCTATAATGATAAAATAGCTCTTGAACTCTTCGCTTTTCAATATTTGACCTAATTTGCCTATAAGCAACAGATAATAAAGACTGAAATTAATTCCGAACAGTATCAAAAATATCGATATTACGTACTGCGCAAACGGAGTGAAATATTCCATACTGCCGGGTATAAAGCCAAATCCGCCCGTGCCCGCACAGCCAAACGTTGTGAGAAGTATATTGAAGAATTTATCGTTATGATATGCGGTAGCCGCCGCCTCACCGAGATCTTTACACATCGCATTGTAATCGGTTACCGGACCAAGATACATAATGATAATTTGAAGCACTGTCATTCCCAGGTAAATAAGGTACAGTATTCCGGTGGTTACCTTCATTTTTGATACGATTTTACCAACCTGAGGACCAGGGCTTTCCGCGCGGAGAAGATGCATCGACGAGCCATCGTCGCTTTCCGGAATAAATATCAGCACGAAAACGAGTATACCCATACCGCCTATCCAATGGGAGAAGCTCCGCCAAAACAGCGTTGAATGCGAAACCGCTGTGATATCGGGGATAACGCTTGATCCCGTCGTAGAGAATCCCGACATAATTTCAAACCAAGCGTCTATATAGTTAGGAATATCGCCGTTAATAACGAATGGGATAGCTCCGAACAGCGTCATTACAACCCATACGAGCGCGGTTAAAGCGAAGCCCTCCTTCTGATAGAGCACATCTCTGTCAGGCTTTGAGTTTTGCAATATAACCCCTATCACCGCAAGCGCCAAAATAGGAACGAGAAAGGCAATAACATTTCTTATGCCCTCGCGATATATGAAAGTCACGGCAAGGGGTGCGGTCATCAATATAGCTTCGAGCACCATAATCTTTCCGAGTATTTTTCCGAGTTTCTTATAATTCATACCGTCACGCCGCCTTATTCGAAAATGTCGGTCAAGTCATCGAAGTTCTTGTGTGTGGTTACTACGATGACGTTATCACCGAGCTTGATTGAGTCGTTACCGTTCGGGATAATGACCTCGTTCTCTCTGATGATGCAAGCAACAAGGCAATTTTCCTTGAGCTTCAGCTCCTTTAAAGGCTTATCGTATATGCGTTTTGGCTTCTTTGCGTTAAACTCCAAGGCTTCCACCCGATCGTTTACCAAGCGATAAAGCGTTAGAACGTTGCTACCTCTTTTGTTTGCAAGGGCGCGAATGTAACTGATGATTCTATTCGCAACGATATCCTTGGGAGATACTTTATTTTCGATACCAAGCTCGTCGAGCATACTGTAAAGATCGTCACTTTTGATCTGAGTGATAGTCTTTCTGACATTCATTTTATTTGCGAACATCGAAACGACCATATTTTCCTCGTCAATATTAGTAAGAGCAACGAAGGCATCCATTGCCTCGATTCCTTCTTCTGTGAGCAGGTCGTGACGCGTGCCGTTGCCGTGAACAATAGTTACACGGGGTAGCTCGTCTGCCAATTCTTCTGCTATAGCCCGATTGCTTTCAATCAGCTTGATCTTGTATTTCTTTTTGGAGAGCTCCTTGGCAAGATAGTAGGCAATTCTGCTGCCGCCGACTATCATAATATTTTTCAGCGGAGATTTAACAAGATTAACCTCTGCCAAAAAGTCGCGCAAGGACTTTGCATCCGAGGTAAGATGTATTCTGTCCCCTTCCTCGATGGCAAAATTACCGGTAGGAATAATAACGCTCTGCCCTCTTTGCACAGCGCAAATAAGCACCTTTGTTTGCAGGCGTTTGCCAAGAGATATGAGCGTTTCGCCAATTAAGGAGCAGCCCTTTTCAGCCACGATCTCAACGAGCAGAACTCTGCCGTTTGCAAAATGCTCGATCTGTGCGATAGACGGCAGGTTTATAAGATTGAATATTTCAGTTGCGGTATCCTCTTCCGGATTGACGATCATGGAAATTCCAAGTTCATCCTTCATATCCATGATCTGCTTTCTGTAATCGGGATTTCTGACACGGGCAACAGTGTTTTTAACACCTATTTTTTTCGCAACAAGGCAGGCAAACACGTTCAGCTCGTCGCTGTTTGTAAGCGCAATGGCAAGGTCCGCGCCTCTTGCGCCTGCTTCTCGCTGAATATCCATACACGCACCGTTACCGACAACGCCCGACACGTCGTATTTTTCGATAAGCGTTTCAATCTTATCCCCATCCTCATCGATAATCGTAATGTTATGACCCTTGTTTGACAGATTTTTCAATATGGTTTTGCCAATCGTGCCAAGACCGATTATTACAATTTTCATAACCCATACCGTCCTTTGTTATTGGTGTTATTTTGTCTATTATATTACACATTATAAGAATATTTTACCACACATTCGGTTAAGATGGAGTAAAGAATAACGTTGACATTATTTATCCCTTGAAATTGACTTGATTTTATGCTACAATAATCCGTAATTTTATGTAATTGAGGACGAAATTTATGGCGTTACACGTATTAGACGAGGCAAACCGTTGCCTTCAATGCAAAAATCCCAGCTGTGTCAAGGGTTGCCCGATAAACACACCTATTCCTGAAATTATTAAGCTCTTGAAGGAAAGCAAGCTTGACGAGGCGGGAAAAATCCTTTTTGAAAACAATCCCCTGACAACCGTTTGCAGCCTTATATGCAATCACGAAAAGCAATGCGAGGGAAACTGCGTTCTGGCAAAACGCGGCGCCGCCGTTCAGTTTTCCGACATAGAACAGTATATATCGAGGTCTTACGCGCCGAAAATGGTGAAGGGCCCTACCGAATGGAACGGAATGAGAGCCGCCATTATCGGCTCCGGCCCTGCGGGCATTACTATCGCCATCATACTCGCACGTTACGGATACAAGGTTACAATCTTTGAAAACAAGAGCGAGATTGGCGGAGTTCTGCGCTACGGAATTCCCGATTTCAGACTTCCGAAGGCAATACTTGACGATATCCAATACAGACACATAGAAATGAAGGGTATAAAAATCCGCCCTAACGCGCATATCGGCGGCTCTATAACGATTGAGGACCTGTTCCGCGACGGATACAAGGCAATCTTCGTGGGAACGGGCGTGTGGAAGCCAAACGCTCTGCATATCAAGGGCGAAACGCTCGGCCACGTTCATTTCGGCATTAATTATCTTAACAGCCCCGATTCCTTCAAGCTCGGACAGCGGGTTATCGTAATAGGCGCGGGAAATGCGGCAATGGACGTAGCAAGAACGGCACTGCGGCACGGAACAGAATATCTGACCTGCTTCTCTATCACGAAGAAGGTTGCGGCAAGCGATTATGAGTTTTCTTACGCCAAGCTTGAGGGTGTAGAGTTTGAATACAACAAGCGTCCGGTTGAAATCGTTGACGAGGGCGTGATATTCTGCGACGTTATAGAAAACGGTGACGGCACGTTTACCGATATTGAGGGCACGGAACGGCTCTACGAGGCAGACAGCGTTATCGTTTCAATCAGCCAAGGACCGCAAAACGTTATAGTTAAATCCACCGAGGGACTCGTTACGGGAAATAACGGTCTGCTTGTTGCGGACGAGTTCGGCAACACTTCCCTTCCGGGAGTTTTTTCAAGTGGCGACGTTGTCCACGGGCCGAGAACTGTCGTTGAGGCGGTCGCTCACAGCAAGGTCGTTGCTGAAACGATGCACAGGTATATGCAATCCTTAAAGGATTGATTTACCTTAAAAATACTTGACAATACCGGCATTTTGTTATATAATAATCTCGTTTGAGATGCTTTTATCCTAGACGCATCAAGGACAGGAGGTATTGCATGAGTTGGGATTTCACATTAGCAAATTATGATGCCGTTTGGGCATTTATGGTACAGCTCGGACTGTTGTTGCTTTTCCTTGTGCTTGGCAACATTCTTCGGCGCAAGATTCCACTGTTCAGAAACTGTCTTGTTCCGTCCGCGCTCTTGGGCGGTGGTGTATTGCTGATAGTGGATATCATATGCAAGCAATTTGGCGTTATACTCGTTGACAACCGGCTTATGCAGGTTATCACGTATCACTGCCTGGCGATAGGTTTTGCCGCCATGTCACTTAAAACCGAAAAAAGCACGCATAAAACGAATAGCGCGCAGGTCGTTGAATTCGGCGCTTTGCAGGGCGGCACTTATATGCTGCAAGCATTTGTCGGACTCGGAATTACCTTGATACTGTTTCTTTTAACCAAACACGGTGATAACGTAATTTCCTACATCTGCGGTTTGATTCTCCCTCTCGCCTATGGTCAGGGACCCGGCAACGCTCTCAGCTGGGATATCAACTTTACGAATATGTCTGTCACGCAGTTTGCAGGAAACGGAAGCTTTGGTCTTTCCCTTGCCTCAATCGGTTTTGTGGTGGCTTCCGTGTTCGGTGTATTTTATATCAACCTTCACAAAAAAAGAGGAAATCTTTGCGTTCGTAATTCTGCCCCCTCCAATGAGGCGGCAGCCCAAAATATTTCCGGTGATGAAGAGATACCCGATAACGAATCGGTGGATAAATTCACAATGCAGGTAGGCTTTGTTGCTCTTGCCTACGCGCTCTCATTTGGCTTTATGGTTCTTTTGGGTAAGCTCTCGGCGTTTACAAACAGCATCGCTTGGGGATTCAATTTCCTTTGGGCATCTCTTGCGGCTATGTTAATCAAGCTCGTGGTAAAACAGCTTCGTAAGCACAAGCTAATGCACCGCGAATACATAAACAATTATCAGATGGACCGAATCTCCGGCTTCTCATTTGATTTGATGATAGTTGCGGGCGTGGCGGCGATTGAAATAAACGATATCAAGAGATACATACTTCCCATTATTATTCTTAGCTTGGTGGGTACGTTAGTTACTTACATTTACATTCGTTTGGTTGCCAAGGAATGCTTCAAGGGCTTTGAGCATGAATTCTTCTTAATGAGCTTCGGCACTCTGACAGGTACTGCTTCAAACGGTATGATACTTATGAAAGAAATCGACCCCGGCTTGAAAACGCCTACGTCCAGTCTTTACATTTTATCTAATTTCCCTGCCATGGTAATGATCGCGCCGCTATTGTTTTTGTTAAGCTTTGCGGGCGGCTCATTCACAAACGCGATTATTGCATGCGCGATATTCTTCGTTCTCTGGCTTGTTTACACAGTATATCTGTTCCGCAGAAAAATTTTCAGAAAGCGGTATACGAACAAGCCCCAAGCCGTATGGAAGGATGAAGAATCATAAAACAAAAAAAGGTTGCCCGATTTAGGCAGAACCGAATAAAAAACAGCGGTAGAAGTACAACTCTGTGCCTCTACCGTTGTTTTTTTGTTTTAAAATAAAATTAAGTGTTTTTCATAATGATAGATCCAACGCACTCACTTACGTGCTCGCAAGCATCGGCGCAAGCCTCAAAGCAATCGTAAATCTTGTACCACGAGATCGTTTTAAGAACGTCGTCTGAATTCTTTGTAAGCTCGTGCATCGTAGCAAGATAAAGCTTATCGCAATCCTCCTCAACGTCGTTACACGCGATAACAAGCTTCTGGATATTCTTTGATTTTTTGAAGTTCTCAAATTCAACCATAATTTCACCGAGCAGGTCGCAGGCTCTTACAAGGTGCTTTGCATAATCAATAGCGGCGGGCTCGACTGTCTTTATATTGTATATATAGAGCTTTTGCAATATTTCTTCAAGAAGATCAAGCACGGTATCAAGCTGCTGACTCATAAGGTCAAGATCCTCACGGTCAACGGGTGTCACGAATGCCTTGGCAAGCGCCTCGCTCATCTCGTGCTTCTTCATATCCGCGCTGTGCTCAAACACGTGCATTTCTTCAAGCATTTTATCGATATTCTTTTCATCGTAATTTTCAAGACATTCAACGAGATAATTTGCCGCCTTTTTTGCAAGTGACGTACATTCCGCAAAATTTTCAAAATAGAATTTATCAGCTTTAGCCATTTTATGTATTTCCTTTCAATCAGTTGAAGATAAATAAGAAGAGTTTTGTTACCAAGAAGGCGAGAAGTCCGCATCCCGGGAAGGTAAGAATCCACGTCATAACCATTTCCTTTACGACACCGAAATTGATAGCGGATACTCTTTTAACAGCGCCGACACCCATAATAGATGTGGTTTTTACGTGTGTGGTAGATACGGGAAGCCCGAATACCGAGCAGAAAACAAGAGATATTGAAGATGCGATATCCGCAGAGAAGCCCTGATACTTTTCAAGCTTTACCATATCCATACCGACGGACTTGATGATCTTCTTACCGCCGATTGCCGTTCCTGCCGCCATAACGAGCGAGCAAACGATCATAAGCCAGGTAGGGATCGCAAAGGAAGCCGCGCCGGCTCCCGAGCCCTGCAAGGTGAAAACGCAAAGCAATATGATACCCATAAATTTCTGACCGTCCTGCGCTCCGTGCATAAACGCCATTCCGGCAGCTCCGAGGATTTGAGCACCCTTGAAGAACGGCTCTGTTTTAGGTCGGTTCATATTGTAACAAATCTGTGTAACGAGCTTGCCAATCAACCAAGCCAAGCCGAAGCCGAGCACTACCGAAATTACAATACCGATAAGAACCTTGCTCCACTCGCTCCATACGATTGCGCCAAAACCGGTAAGAGCCATTGCTCCACCCGTAAGACCGGCAATCAGCGCATGGCTTTCACTCGTCGGGATACCGAATACCCAAGCAAGCGTTGCCCAAATAACTATTGCAAGCATCGCCGCGCACAAAACGATAATAATGGTTTCTCCCGAATTTTCTCCGAAATCCACCATACTCGTAATGGTGACTGCAACCTTGTTGCTAATCTGCGTCATTACAAAAACGCCAAGAAAATTAAATACCGCCGCCATCAATATTGCCGCCTTCGGTGGCATACATCTAGTTACAACGCATGTCGCGATAGCGTTTGGCGCGTCAGTCCAGCCGTTTACCAATATAACACCGAGGGTCAATCCTACGGCTACAAACAGCAGTGGATTTGAAGTCATCTGACCCCAAAACTCTAAAAACTCCATAGATTTCCTTTCCTTTATAGCTTAAATGCAAAAAACATATATCAATTATTACTTAACATTATATCATATTTTTATGGGCATTTCAACCGAATTACAGAATTTTACGACAATTTTCTTGATTTTTTTGCCTGTCAAGCACCTGTGCGCGCCCGAAAAAACGTAGCTGAAAAAGCTCGTCCATAGCTTGTCCGCATTACAGTTTTGGGGCTTGTTGCAATTCCTTTTTTCGTATTTCCCTCATCAGCTTCATCAAAAGGAAGAATGAAAGAACGGCGGCGAGGGCGTTTACACCTACAAAGTTAAACCATATTCCGTCAAGCCCGAAGCTCCAGAACGCTCCGAGAAGCACGATGGGAAAGACGAATGCAACGGCAACCGACATAACGGTTGCTTGAATCGGTTTTTCAATGGCGCTGAAAAAGCTCTGAGTGGTAACCGCAATCCATCTGAACAAATAAGCGAAACAGAACAGCTTAATTGCGTGAGTGGAAATTTCAAGCAGTCTTACGTCCTCCGCCTTGACGAACCAAGAAGCGATTGTGCCGGGGAAGAAAAACAGAACGGACGTTGAAACAAGTCCAATGGTTGCCGTGCCGATAAAAGCGCATTTTGCAATGCTCTTTACCCTTCCGTAATTCCCTGCTCCCCAGTTATACCCAAGCGCGGGCGAGAGCGAATCAGCAATTCCGTAGAGCAAGGGCCAGCAAAGGTCGCTTGCATACATAAGAACGGCATATACCGCAACCGCGGTTTGACCGCCGCCTTCCCCAAGCGCTTTTGCGCCAAGAGTCATCAGAGAGATATTCATAAGTATTGACGTGATACGCCCCGATATATTGCTGAAAAACACGGGAGAGCCACACGCGGTAATTTGCTTTATCATGCCTAAGCTGAATTTCGGCTTGGTAAATTTAAGGAGCGCTTTTCTCATCAAGAACGGTATCATTGCCACTATCGCGCACGCGCACATAGAAATTGACGTGGCAAGAGCCGAGCCAACGACATCCATCTCGCATCCGATAAGGAAAAAAGTCAAAAATCCGAGTGTTAAAAGGTTTGATGCGATATTTATGAGCATACTCGTTTTTACAAATCCGCTGATACGCAAATAGTTATCCATAGCGAAAAAGAGCGATGTGAGAGGACTGCAAAGCGCGGCAGTTCGCAAATATCTGACGGACGTATCAAGAAGCAGGTCGTCAGCTCCCATCAAACGCGAAAGCGGCTCTGCCGCAAAGAACATAATACAGCCCATTATTACGGATACAAAAAAGATTAAAATAACGGAGCAGGAAAACACGTTGTTTGCCGTTTTATAATCGTTTTTGCCGAGAGCTATTGAAATCGGCGCGGAAGCGCCTACTCCGATAAGGTCGGCAAGCGAGAAATTGATGAATACAAGCGGCATCGCGATATTAACTGCCGCAAATGCTCCCTCACCGAGTATCTGCCCTATAAATATCCCTTCAATTATGCTATATACCGACATAGCGAACATACTGACCATGCCCGGCATTGCTACAATAAAAAATAGACGCCACGGACTTTTTGTGGCATACATTTCTTCAGCTTTTATTTTCATTTTTCTCCTTTGCGGCGCGTCAATCCGCGCCAAAGAGTATTCAAATATTTTAGTTATCTTTTATATGTTATCGCAAGCGCGAAACCATACTTTTTTATTATAGTACGCTTTTATATCAAAGTCAATGTATTTATCTGTAATTTAAGTATTTTTTGTATCTTGCGGCGTAAAAAATAAAAAACGGCACTGTTTGACACAGCGCCGTTTTTCACTTACGCATCTATAAGCTCGGCAATTTTTTCTTTCGGGCGGTAGCCGGATGACTTGCCCGTAACATTTCCGTTTTTCAGTACGATAAGCGCGGGAATATTGGATATTCCGAACTCGCGCGTAAGCTCCGGATTTTCGTCCACGTTGACCTTTCCGACGACGATATCATCTCTTTCCTCGGCAAGCTCGTCAACAAGGGGCGAAATCATACGGCAAGGACCGCACCAGTCTGCATAAAAATCGAGAAGCACGGGTTTATTTTGGTTTTTTAACTGTTCAAAATTCTCTGCGTTTACTTTTATTACTGACATTTTAATTTCCTTTCTGTCGCCTATGGCGACCACACTTTATTTTCTTTACGCTTCTATTTTACCCTATTTTCTGATATTTTTCTGTGATTTAATCACAAAGAAGAAATAAAAATTACAAAGCCGAAACGAAAAATACAGTTATTCAAACTTAATCTATTAGCTTTTTAAAGCAAAAAGAGGCACTATGTAAAATAGCACCTCTATTTTTTATTTGTTTATGCCCAAATTACGAAGCCAAAGATTAGCCCAAAGCTACGAGCTTGTTGTTGTCAGCGGACTCGTGGATGGACTGCATAATCTCGGTGAGATGACGAGCATACTGAAGAGAAACTATGTAGGGCTTGCCCTTAAGAGTTTCAGCGATCATGGAGTAGATGGAATAGTGATCGCCGAAGATCTTACCTTCAAGAGTAATCTTGGTCTTTTCGGTGTGAGTTACGCTTCTGTATACGTTAGGATCGTCGGATGCAGGATAGGAAATTTCGTGGATTTCCATTTCGTTGCCCTTTACGTAGATAGTTCCCTTGTCACCCTGAACAACCCAGTTAGGAAGGTAGTCAGAAATGATGTTGTGGTCAACCTGTACAATTACGCCGCTCTTGGTGAGCATGGTTGAGCAGAACATATCGTCAGCATCGCCGGGGTTGATGATCTGTCTTTTCTGAGCGTAAACGGAAGTGATGGGCTCGTCAACGAGGCACATAGCCTGTTCAACGATGTGGGGACCCCAGTTGTTGAGGTATCCGCCTGCATACGCCTTGAGAGTCTGCCAGTCGCTTCTCTTACCAAAGGTCATCTGCGCACGGTAAACGCGGAATACTTTACCGATTTTACCCTCTTTGATAACCTCTTTAAGCTTAACAACGTCTGCGCCGTCGTGGCAAGGAATGAAGGGCATAACGATGCAGTTATTCTCTTCTGCGGTCTTAATGATGGAATCTGCCTCATCGGTAGTGATAGCCCAGGGCTTAGTGATGAGAACGTTCTTTCCTGCTCTTAAAAAGTCAAGAGCGATTGCGGTGTGAGTGTAGCTGAACGTAAGAATGATTACGAAATCAAACTCGTCGGAATTAAGCATGGTGTGGTAATCAGTGTATCTCTTTGCATCAGGGAATCTCTTGGAATACTTGTCGAGTGCGTCGGTGTTAACGTCGCAAATCGCTGTAACCTCAAATTCGGGATGCTTTTCGAGTACTGGTCCGTGAAGATCGTTTGCTGTTCTTCCACAACCTACAACTGCTGTTCTGATAGCCATAATAAATTACTCCTTTTAAATTATATATTATTTATTTAAAGTTTTCTTGAGAAGCGCAAGCGCTTTTTTCATGCTTTCAACACCCTCGCCATTCTTGGTTTCGAAGGATATAGTTCCCTCGTAGCCAATCTTAACGAGATTGTCGATAACTGCCTTAGCAAAATCGCTATATGAATCCTCGGGAAGCTTTCTTTCAAGCTCTGCGATATGAACGTGTTTAAGCGAATCCTTATACTTGATAACATCCTCGGGATTATCGTTATTGGAGTTCATGTGAATGGTGTCGGCAAGAAGCTGAATTCTCGGATGGTTTACCGCATTTACAACTCTCATACCGTCGCTAAGAGTGTTGATAAAGTTACAAGCTGCAGCACGAAGCGGCTCGATAACTACCGTTATATCATATTTCTCACAAGCAGGAACTACAAGCTCACGGCAGATTTTTGCCATCTGCTCGTAGCCCATATCCTCTGTGGTTTCCTCATCAAGAGCTCTTGCGGGCGCACTTCCGAATACAACCTTCTTTGCGCCGAGGCGTTTAAGACGGGTAAAGGTTTTTTCAAGATAAGCTTTGATAAGCTCCTCGTCAACCTCTTTTCCGGTAACACGGATAGTTCTCGGGAAGAGCGCGCAGCTGCAGTTACAGCCGAGATCAAGCTCTTCAAGAAAATTAGCAAGCTTCTCGAACTCCTCGTCGGAGAGCGACTCAACGAGCATAGCTCTCATTTCAACGAAGTCAAATCCTGCTTCTTTGATTTTTCTGATAAGTTCGTAATCTACCTCTGTTTTAAGAGGAGTAGAAAACTCTTTACAAAAACCGTATTTCATATTTTAGTCCCCTTTCGGTCCGTAAAATCTTATAAATTTAAGTTTACCTGTAATTTCAAAAGCGCCACAAGCAGCAGGAATAAAATATTGGCTTCCCGCCTTAATTTTCTCGCCGCAAAGCTCGCCCTCGCCCGACAAAACGTAAATGCCGCTGAAAACGTCACCGCCGGTAACGGTTTCTTTACCGTCTACGTCTATCATATCGAGTTTAAACATTTCCGTGTTGTTGTAGCCGACAACAGAGTTACCCTGCTTTTTCAAGTTCCAACGCTCGGCAACCTCATTCTTCGGCATTCCGTCATAATTGAAGCAATCAAACATTCTGTCGAAGCCGAGCCCCTGATGGCACATAAAGTCAGCCACAGCAAGTCCCTTAGGCGTTACACGCTCGGTTCTTATTGTATAATCGGTGGGCTCCTGAACCTCAATCAGAAAGCATCCTGCGCCTATGGCGTGGGGTATGCCGCCCTCAATAAGAAACGTATCGCCCGGCTTTACTTCAAAGCGGTGCAAGCAGTCAAGCATAGCGGGAATATCCTGCTCGTCAAATACCTTTTTCCAGTATTCACGGGTAATTCCCTCTTTAAAGCCGAAATAAATGCAGGGCTTTTCGCCGTTTATTTCTCTGCCGTCTATAACGTGCCAGCATTCCGTTTTTCCATAAAGAGAATCGAAGAGCTCCTTAGCTTTCTTTTTGGTTGGGTGAACCTGAATGGTAAGACGCTCTGCCGAGTCGATTATCTTAACAAGAACTCCAAGGCTTTTGCCGAATTTTTCAAAATGGCTCTTTCCGAGAGTTTCTTCGGGATAATCCTCAATAAGCTGTTTAAGAGATACGTCAGTGCCGGATACCATACTGAGTCCCTCGACGATATGCTCTCTGCCGCTGTTTCTTGCGGCAACGGTGGACATTATCCATTCTTCGGGAAAGTTGGTGTCGGCAGTGTTCTCTATTCCGTGAAGCTTATCTATCAAGCTTCCGCCCGTGTAGGTGCGCCAGGCACCTGCACGGTCAAGCTTGACGGGCTTTTTCAAGTCAATCATCTATGCTTATCCTCGTTAGCAAAGTCACGAACGGTACCGGTGGGTCTGTGGCTGAAGTTAAGGCGCTTAAGACCTGCTTCCTTGTCGGGCATAAAGTCGATCCACATATAGTGCATGTGTCTGTCGCCGGTTACCTCAACGCCGTGGTTAGAGCCAAGAGGAATGTGCATTATGATATTACCCTTCATATTGATCTTCTCGTCGTCGATAATAACTTCCATATCGTTCTCGGGGAAGCTGAAGAAGAACTGGTCAAGCATGGGATGTGCGTGGGGTCTAACAAGGTCGTAGCCGTAGGACTCAACGGAACCGATGGTGAATCTCGGAATAATCTCGTGAGGGATCATCATACGGCTGATGGTTTTTTCGCTCTTGTTGGGGTCTATGTACTGAATAGACTCCTGATAAGGAACTACTACGGGGAATTTGGTGTTATATTCTTTAAGGTCTGCTTCATCGCCGGGAGCTTCATCCCACTGGATTTCAAGAATCTGAACATCGGTTTCAGCCGATACGTTGAGCTCTTTGTCGGGAGCGGGAACGAATGTCGTTCTGCCGTCAAACTTATAATCCTTTCCGTCGGTTGCAAATACTGCTGTTCCCTCGATGAGAATGATGATGTGGTAGTATCCGCATTCCTTGTCAAATTTAAGTACGCTTCCTGCCTCGATGGTGTGGTGAACAGGATGTGCGCCGGGGATTTCACCCTTGCAAAGCTCTACGCTGCGATTACCTTTTACGGTGGTATCAACCTTTTCCATTACTACGTTCATTTTGGAGTCCTCCTAATATTTTCATTTAAATTTTTGTTATTTAACTGCTTCGGGATTTACCGACATAACTCTGTCTACGACGAGCTGACGGAATTCGGGAGAAAGCATTGCGAAGAATGCCGTGAAGCCGGTTACACGGACAACGAGGTCGGGATACTTGAAGGGATCTTTATGAGCCTCGAGAATCTTCTTGGCATCAATAATATTGATATTGAGAAGCGTGTTGCCGGTGTTCATAATAGTACGGATCATTTCAGCCATCTTGTCTACTCCCTCGGGATCGTTTACGATGCCGGGGTCAAACTCGAGCTGAACGGGAGCGCAGTTGCCGTAGCCGGGCTGAATTGCGCCGATAGAGTTACACATTGCAGAAACCGCACCGTCTTTTCTGAAGCCGCCGTTGGGGTTTGCGCCGTGGTTGATAGCCTCGTAAGCCTTACGTCCGTTAGGCGTTGCCGAAACGGTTTTTCCAAGGCCGAGGGTGTTAGACCAAGAGAAGAAGCCGGGAATGAAGTTGATGCCGGGGTGCTGGTTGTTAAGGTCACGAACGAGTCTTGTGTACTCTTCGCTGACACGCTTTGCCCACTCGTCACCAAGAGTTTCGCCGCCGCAGTAGCGCTGGCTGTTCTGCATGAGCTGACGGATATACTCGCCGTCCTCGTCCTCGTAGTTATTCTTCATATGCTCGGTGAGCTCTTCGAAGGTAATTTTACCTTCGTTCTCAATTCTCTGCTTGCAAGCCGCAAAGCTATCCGCAACGACTGCAATACCGCTTCCGTCAACGCACATATTGTAGTAGTTTGCGCCGCCGTCGGTTATATTGACGCCCTTCTCAATAAGGCCGTGCTGGAAGAGATTGAGAATAAGCTCGGGCTGGCTCTTGGACTGATATTTAAGGTGGTGCATAATACCGTTACCGGTTGCATCAACAGCCGCTTTAAGATGTATCTTATAGATTCTCCAAAGCTCGTCAACAGATTTTTCCTTGGAGCTTTCCATCATTTCATAGTAAGCAACCTCGAAAATTTTAGCAAGGTTGATTTTGATGGTGTCGTTCATCGTGTATTCCATACCGGGCATACACATCCAGTGGCATCCTGCCGCAACTCTTTTTCTTGCAAGTTCAAGAGGATAGCCGCACTTCATGAAGCCCTCTGCAAGAGCCGTATCGGAAGAGTATCTCGGCCAGCCCTGCTTGTTCTTGAAGAGGTACGCAACGGATTTCTTGAAGAAATCTTCGTCAAGATTATCGTGAACACGAATGGTGAGGTTACATGCGATATTGATTTTATCTGCTGCATCAAGACAGAGATAAGAAATTCTCGAAGTCATATCCTTTCCGCTTACGTCAGGTCCGCCAAGCTGGAAGTAACGGCTGTCCTGAAGGAAAAGACAAGCAAGATAAAATACTGCCTCGTCCTCGGTGAGAATGCCCTTTGCCGTATCTCTTTCAAAGTAGGGGCGAAGCATCTCGTCAAGCTGACCGCCCGCACTTCCTCTGTTGTAGGTACGGGAAAGCATACTGAACCAGCACATCCACTGAACTGCCTCTTTGAAGGTTTCGGGAGCTGCATCTGCGATTCTGTCGTTCATTTTCGACATTTCATAGAGATTTGCTTTAAGCTCGGGGTTCTTTTCCTTTTCAGCGAGCTCGCCGATTTCCTTTGCCATTCTCTTAAGGAATCTGATAATAGCCTCAACGACAGCGATTTCGCTATCGTAGAACTCATGGTGAGTTTCGTCATGAAGCTCACGCTGCTCTTTGAGCTTTTTGAGTATTCCGCCCCAGCCGAGCTCGAAGCCTATTTCAAGGTCGGGCGTGAAGTGGTGGCAGTTATCAATACCGGATATAATGTTATACTTGTCAAAGTAAACTTTAAGGTCGTCAAAGGGGTAAGCGGGGTTCCATTTGCAGTCAACGGGACGGAGTCTTTCAAGGAAGAGGAAGCCCTTTCCTACAAAGGCGTCAAGCGGATCGCAGTAAAGAGGATGAGAATCAAGGATTGCGCAGTAGTTCTCAGTCCAAGCCTTGTAGCCGTAAATAGAGCCGTTGGGGTGGTTGGGTTTCAAGGTGTACTTGAATTCGTCCTGAACTATAAGTCCGTAGTCGTCCTCGTTAGCGCCGCCGTTGCGCGCCTTTTCTTCCGTTTGAGCTACTTTTCTCTCACGGAGAAGCTTTATTCTTTTGTCATAGGTGAATTTTTCGTCTTCCGAAAATTTATTTATCAATCTGAGTTCGCTCATAATTACGTCCTCCTTATACAATTTTGTATGAAACGTTTATATCTTCGAGCACTTTCTTGATTACGGAAAGTTTATCTTCTGCGAAAGGTCTTGCGCTTTCAAACTCGTTGTTTACATCAAGCGCCTTGTATTTGCCCTCACCGAGCGGGTTGAAGTTAAGCACCTCGTATCTTACAAGGTTCTTCATATCTTTTATGTAATTTGCGATAGCCGAGATATTCTCTTTCGAATCGGTTGCGTCGGGAATAAGCGGGGTGCGCACGATAACGGGAATTCCAAGCTCGTCAATCTTCTTTATATTTTCAAGCACCTTGGCGTTGGATGCGCCGGTGTACTTTTTATGCTCGGCATCGTCAAAGATTTTAAGGTCGCACATAATGAGGTCAACAGCACCGAGAAGCTCCTTTGCATAGTCGAATGCAAAGTTGAGGTTGGTTTCAACCGCAACGCTTATGTTTTCCTTGTGGCACGCTTCCGTAAGAGCTACTGCAAAATTCTTCTGGCAAAGAACCTCGCCGCCGGAAAGCGTTACGCCGCCCTTTGAGCTATCATAATATGCTTTATCCTGGCGAACCTCGCGCATAACGTCCTCAACCGACATAGTCGTTCCGCACATTACGAGCGCCTCTGCATAGCAAACACCGGCGCACTTGCCGCAGTTTACACATTTCGTGCGGTCTATTACGTGCTCACCGTTAACAACGGTCTGAGCTCCCGTGGGGCATACTGCGAAGCACTTTCCGCAGTGAATGCATTTGTTCTTATAAAACATAAGCTCCCGCGTTGTCTTTATCGTTTCGGGGTTATGGCACCAGCTGCAATTCATATTACAGCCCTTAAAGAAAACCGTTGTGCGGATTCCCTGGCCGTCAGTAAGTGAAAAACGCTGAATATTAGTTACAATACCGTTCATTTCACAACATCTCCTTTTTAGTGTTACTGTTTACAGTAAATTAAGATATTTCTAGCTTACTTACATTATTGCATAACAAAAGATAAGTGTAAATGTCATAAATGTACCTTGAATTGTTATTTTTCGACTTGTTTTAATCAAAAGTGCGCAAGTTATCTTTTGCAGAAAATCTTTCCTTTTATTATTATTTTATGAAAATGCGTCCTTTTTTTGCCGAAAAGCCGCCTTTTTTGCATATTTTGCATTTTTCTCAAAAAATGTAATTATAGAACTTTCTGAACGCTTTTAGCGCGTTCCTTCAATTTTTGTTGACATCGGCAAAATTTATATGCTATAATATACGAAGTTCGTGTCTGTCTGCTCGCAAGCAAGCACGAACGGATATATTTCAAGGAATGTGCGAAAATCCTTGATTTTCGGTGTGGTGCCACAAGGCAACACAGTTAATTTTCGACTACTCGAAAATTAACAACACATAGATTATAATATGTGCAGAAATCCTTGCAACGCAAGTCTTTGTCGCTAACGCTACCGATGCGTTCGCATCCTGCACGTCTTGAATCAGGTCATAAAAATGCCCTTGCAAGCAAGCATTTTTATTCGTGATATAATTAGCAAAATGCTTTTTAAGGAGAAAAATTATGAAAGCCGAATTTATGAAAAGCAAGCTCGGTATGTTTATCCACTGGGGCGTTTACTCAAAGCTGAAAAGACACGAGCAGGTTCTGCGCGTTGAAAAGCACGAGGACTACGAAGAGCTTTACAAAACCTTTAATCCCGTGAACTTTGACCCTGATAAATGGGTGCTTTTGGCAAAGGAAGCTGGAATGAAATACATTTGCTTCACAACGAAGCATCACGACGGATTTTGTATGTGGGATACTAAATACACCGACTACAAAATTACCAATACCCCTTACGGCAAAGACACGCTCAAAATGCTTGCGGACGCTTGCGAACGGCACGGAATGCTTCTCTCACTTTACTATTCCTGCCCCGACTGGTATTACGAATACGGCTACAACCCCGCCTCAACCCATCAGACAAAGGCGAAGAATAAGCGCAATCCCGACACGGTGAAGCTCCGCGAATACGAGATGGCTCAAGTTGAAGAGCTTATGACAAATTACGGAAAGATATATACGCTTTTCTGGGATATTCCCCCTCACATTCTTGACAGAAGCATCAACGAGCGTGTAAGAGAGCTTCAGCCCGGCATTATTATCAACGACAGAGGATACGACGAGGGCGATTTTTCCACCCCCGAAAGAGATTTCGAAAATCTGCCCAAGGGCAGATACGAAAACGCAACCGAGGCGTGCAACTCGCTTGGCGAATACGCTTGGGGTTACAGAGAAAACGAGAACTTTTATTCTCTCAACGTTCTCTGCTCCGCTATTCAGCAGACGATGGCGCGCGGCGGAAGCTATCTTATCAACGTGGGCCCGAACGAGCTTGGCGAAATTACCCCCGAATACGAAACGAGAATCAAGGAAATCGGCAAATGGTATAAGAACCTTGCCGTAGCGCTTGAAGACAGCGAGGGCGATAACGGAAGCTACATAATTCAGGGCGCAGGTCCTTGGTATAACAAATACGTTGTCACCGCAAAGAACGGAAAGAGCTATTTCAACTTCTATAACGGACTCGTATCAAGCCATATTTTCTTTAAGCGTTGCCCCTCCTTCCCGAAGAGCGTAAAGCTTCTCAACACGGGCACAGCTCTCCCCTACGACATAAGGGACCTTGAGCTTGGCGGCGAGGAAGGACTTGATATTTACAACATTCCGATTGACGAGCTCGGCGGCAAGCCCCTCACTATCGAAATTGAGTGGTAAATTTCAAATAATATTCATAAAAAAATGAGTGCGGAAACCTTACGGTGACGCACTCATTTTTCTTTTTGGTGGCATTTTTACTTTTTCTTATATCGAGCCCTCGCATGCCAACTGTTTAAGCTTATTTCTGTTATTTCTTCTGACTCGGTTGATATGCCTTTCGAAATCACCGTTTGAGATAAGCTCCGATATGAGAATCTGCTCAAAGCTCGGAACTGTGCAGGAATAAAAGCCGAGGCGTTCGGAAAACTCTTTCATTAAGCCCTTTGGCAAAACCATATAAGCTACGCGCAGGGCGGCGGAAATCGTTTTTGAAAATGAATTCATATAGATAACGTTTTCGTTTTCGGTATGTGAAAACAGCGTTTCCTCGGTCTTTTTCGATACGGAGAATTCAGATTCAAAATCGTCCTCAATTATTATTTTTCCGTCCTTTGCCCACCTTAAATATTCGTGGCGCTTTGAAGCGGATGCGGAAACACCGCTTGGATAGCTTCTGTACGGTGAAATGTGAAGAACGTCGGCATTGGAATTCCAAAGAGCCTCGCTTTCAATTCCGTCCTCGCAAAGAGGAAGGCGCATAGGCTCGATTTCTTTTGCTCGGTAAACCTCTTCAATTTTATTATAAGAGGGAGATTCTATTGCATAGCGGCGGCTTCTTCCGAGAAGTTCTGTGGCAAGCGAATAAAGATATTCCGAGCCTGAACCGATAACAATCTGCCCTGCAGAAACCGACATTCCTCTTGCTCGTCTTAAATAATCGGCTATCGCCTCTCTTAATTCTATTCTTCCCGAATTTTCGCCCTTTTCGAGTATTTTTTCTCTGTATTCGCTGATAACGCTTCGCATAGTTTTTGCAAGAACGCTTATCGGAAAGACGTTGTTTTCGCCAAAGCCCACTTCTCTTTTCTCGCTTGAAAATTTCCTTTTAGGCGTGCTTTTTGAATACATACCGTCCGAGAAAACAACGAAATATCCGCTTTTCTCTTTCGGCTCAATATAACCCTCGTCGGCAAGAAGAGCATAAGCATGCTCAACCGTTACGGTGCTTACACCGACTTCGTCCGCTATAGTTCTTTTTGACGGAAGCTTCGTTCCTTTCGGATAGACACCTGAAACTATATCTTCGCATATTCTGCGATAAAGCTGTAAATATGCGGGGCTTTTTTCTTCCTTTTTAATTTCATATCTCATCTGGTTATATAAAAAACTCCAATTCTGGTTATTTTAATAATACCAAATACATTATATAATATGCTGGACAGAAAATCAAGGAGAAATTTTCAAAATGTCGCACAACAAAGAGAAAAAAATTGCGGTGATAAACGATTTTTGCGGCTTTGGCAGATGCTCGCTTACGGTATCCATACCGATAATTTCCGCATCGAAGATACAGTGCTGCCCCATTCCAACCTCAATTTTTTCAAATCACACAGGCTTTGACAGCTATTTTTCCACGGACTGCACGGATTTTATGGAAAGGTATATTGCAGAGTGGCGAAAGCTCGGGCTTCGTTTTTCGGGTATTCTTACGGGATACCTCGGCTCATTTGCGCAGATTGAGATAGTAAAAGGCTTTATTAAGGATTTCAAGGACGAGGGCACTGTGGTTATAGTTGACCCGGTTATGGGAGATAACGGAGCGCTTTACCCCAATTTCCCGAAAGAGCTTGCATACGGACTTAAAGACCTCGTTTCCTTTGCCGACATACTGACGCCGAATCTTACTGAAGCGTGCATTTTGACGGGAATCCCTTATAATGAGAACATAAGCGATTCCGAGCTGCTTGAAATTTCCGAAAAGCTCTCGGCTATGGGTCCCGAAAAAATAGTAATTTCAGGACTTGAACGAGGCGGAAATCTACTTAATTATATCTATGAAAGAGGCAAAGCGCCCATTATTTACGAGGAACACAAGATCTCTACCTCACGTGCGGGAACAGGCGACGTTTTCGCATCGATTATTGCATCTGATTCGGCTTTGGAAAAGCCATTTACCGAGGCTGTGAAGCACGCTTCGGGCTTCGTTGCAAAGCTCCTTCGCAAAACGGAAGAGCTTGGACTTCCCGATACCGACGGACTTCCCATTGAGCAATTTCTCGATGAGATTTAAAGTTAAAAAACTGCCGAAAATATAAGAAAATAAAGAAAAAGTACTATAAAGGTCGAAATTATGAATAAAAAAATGACTATCTGCTATCCCGTTAAAAACGGACTTTACGTCAACATTACCAACCGTTGCCCCTGCGCCTGCGTTTTTTGCCTAAGAAAAAATGCGGACGGAGTTTACGGCTCTGATTCTCTCTGGCTCGAGCATGAGCCGAGCCTTGAAGAAATCAAGGCGGAGATAGACAGGAGCAACCCCGAAAAATACGAGGAGCTGGTATTTTGCGGATACGGCGAGCCGACTGAAAGACTTGACACTCTGCTTGGGGTTGCATCTTACGTCAAATCGTGTTATAATATTCCTATAAGGATAAACACAAACGGACTTTCCGACCTCATTAACGGCGAGCCGACCGCGCAAAAGCTGGGGGGTCTTATAGACACCGTTTCAATCAGCCTTAACGCTACCGACGAAAAGAGCTACAACGAAATCGTGCGCCCGAAGTTCGGAATAAAATCCTACGAGGCTATGCTTAAATTCGCAAAGGACTGTTCTCTTGTCGTTCCGAGGGTGGTTATGACAGTTGTTGACGTTGTGACCTCAAAGGAAGAACAGGAAAAGAGCAGAAAAATCGCAGAAAGCCACGGCGCAACGCTCAGAATCCGCCCCTACGAAGAATAATAAGCACCAAAGTTTGTGTTTTTACCCCACGTTTTATCTATTCTGCATGCAAATAGCAGAAGATAAATAAAATAAATTAAGTAAAAGAAGGAGAAATGTTATGAAAGATTTACTTAAAGCCATCGACAATCTTCCCCGCCTTGTCAAAATCATCCTTTGCATACCCGCTCTTGACATCGTTTGGGCAATTTACAGAATAATGAAGGGCCTTACCGAGAAAAACACGGTTCTTACCGTTATCGGTATTCTTTGCATCGTGCCCGGCGCAGTTTTCATCTGGTTTATTGACCTTATCACAACCATACTTAACGGTAAGCCGTTCTTGACTTAACCTAAATTTCAAACAAGTAAAAAATGCGATGGCAGACCTTTCGGCTGCCATCGCATTTTTCATATGTAAAGCTATTCGGTTTACACCTTAAATTTTTCAAGAGATTCAAAGAAATCGCCGGCATAGTCGGTATGCGCTATAACCGTGATGGGATTCATAAGGTCGAGAGAAAAGATACCCATAATAGACTTTGCGTCTATCGTATATCTTCCCTGCTGAAGGTCAACCTCGTACTCTATCATAACGACCTTATTTACAAACTCACGAACGTCCTGAATATTAAGGAGCTTTATCTGCATTGTTTTCATTGTTTTTACTTCCTTTCTGCTTATTTCAGCAATGTAATTTTCATTACCATAATTATACACTATCCCGATATATTTGTCAACGATTTTTTAGCGTTATTTTCTAAAAAACGAAAGAATTTGAGAATATATTTCGACAAATCCCTTGACTTAATAAAATATATGTGCTAATATATTTTTAGTGGAACAAGTCCCCGCGACAAGCAACGCAAAGAGAACTGCCGGAAGCTGAGAAGGCAGTCGTTCGCCCGTGAAGAAATAGGGATACCGCCCACTCGTTCATACGTATAAAGCTAAATAAATGAGTTAAACGCTCGGGTGGAACCGTGCGGACGTTGTCCTCACCCCGACAAGACGCTTTTTTCGTCTTTTTCGTGGGTTGGGGCTTTTTCATTTTGTTTTAAAAAACATACTATATAACAGGAGTTAAACATGGCTAAAATCAAATTTTCAAGCGGTGAAATTTATGAGTTTTCAGGCGCAGTTTCAATTTACGAGGCTGCTTCGGCTCTCGGCATAATTTCAAGAGAGGTTATAACCGCAAAGCTTGACGGCAATCTTACCGAGCTTTCAACGGCAGTTGATTCCGATGCGGAGGTTGAGCTTCTCACCTTCCGTGACGAAGACGGAAAGCACGTTTTCCGCCATACCGCAGCTCATATTATGGCGCAGGCTGTTAAGCGCCTTTTCCCCTCTGTTAAGCAGACGATAGGTCCTGCAACCGATACGGGATTTTTCCAGGATTTCGATTCCGACGTTCCCTTTACGCCGGAGGTGCTTCGTGATATTGAAGCTGAAATGAAAAAGATAGTTAAAGAGAATCTTCTTATCAAAAGAGAGGTTCTCACAAAGGACGAGGCTATCAAGCTTATGAAGGAGCTTGACGAGCCTTATAAGGTTGAAAGAATAGAGGAGCTTGGCGACGACGCTACCCTCTCGTTCTACCGTCAGGGCGAATACGTTGACCTTTGCGCCGGCCCCCATCTTCATACGACGGGACTTGTAAAGGCCTTTAAGCTCACGCAGTGCACAGGCGCCTATTATAAGGGCGACCAGAACAACAAGATGCTCCAAAGAGTCTATGGCGTTGCATTCCCCACAAAAGACGAGCTTAACGCTTATCTTCTGGCGCAGGAGGAGGCGCTCAAGCGTGACCACAACAAAATTGGCCGTGAGCTTGAATTCTTCACTACCGTGGACTCGATAGGTCAGGGACTTCCCGTTCTTCTTCCCAAGGGCGCAAGAACTGTTCAGCTTCTTCAGCGCTGGGTTGAGGACGTAGAGGAAAAGAGCGGTTATCTTCTCACAAAAACGCCCCTTATGGCAAAAAGAGAGCTCTTCAAAATCTCGGGACACTGGGATCACTACCTTGACGGCATGTTCGTTATCGGAGACCCCGACGATTATACCAAGGAATGCTTTGCTATGCGCCCGATGACCTGCCCCTTCCAGTATCAGGTTTATCTTAACAAAAGACGCTCTTATAGAGAGCTTCCCATGCGACTTGGCGAAACATCGACTCTTTTCAGAAACGAGGATTCGGGCGAGATGCACGGTCTTATAAGAGTAAGACAGTTTACGATTTCGGAAGGACACCTCGTTCTTCGCCCCGATCAGCTTGCAG